>CAYHXT010000026.1:0-11418 GCA_964360675.1 uncultured Methanosarcinales archaeon | reverse complement strand
GGACAAAAAAATTTCTTAGAAAATATAACTCAATTTATGAAACATAGCTTAGTAATCCCGATCTTAATCCCAAATTTCTCGCTCTCCAATGATGTCTTGCCTGCAAATACAATCTCTTTTACGTTCAAGACCGCTTTCAGGTCGGCTTCCATGCTCTTGACCATTTTATGGAATTCCAAATCATCATTGCCTAAAATCAATCTGGTAAATCCTTCCTTCAGAGAAAGCTGTTGTCCCGATTTGTATTTGCGTACGGTATTGATTATATCTACTCCCAAGTCCCCGGTTAATTCTGCTTTTTCATCAACAAATTTCAGATTGAATTCAGGCCAGGCGGAGAGATGGATGCTCTTTTCATTCTCCTTCTGCGCAAAATACATCTGATAAATCTCTTCAGTGATATGGGGCATGATCGGGGCTATCAGTTTAAGAACCACCAGCAAAGCATGATACAAGGCATATTGCGCGCTTTGTTTCTCTTCAGCCCCGCGAATGTCAGGATTATACAGCCGGTCTTTAACTATCTCCAAATAATTATCACATAAGGTATGCCAGAAGAAAAATTCTACTGCTGATCTTGTTTTTGCATATTCAAATTGTTCCATGGAATCGGTGCTTTCCAGGATAACCTTATGCAATTTGCTCAGCAGCCATTTATCAAATATTTCAGCAGGTTTGCTTCCTTCATTTCCGGTTTCACTTTTGTAATCACTTAAATGCATCAAGGCAAACTTAGAAGCATTCCATAATTTAGTGACGAACTTCTGCCCGGTCAAAACATCTTTTTCCTGATAAGGCAAATCTTCCCCTAATTTAGAAGTTGCTGCCCAAAACCTAACAGCGTCTGCAGAAAACTTGGCTATGACGTCCTGCGGAGCGATAACGTTTCCTTTCGATTTAGACATCTTTTCTCCTTTTGGATCTAAAACGAAACCGGAAATAATCACTTCTGACCACGGATTGATTTCTTTGATTAGCTGGCTTTTAGCCATGGTGTAAAACAGCCAGAAATTAATTATGTCGTGAGCCTGCGGCCGCAGATTCATGGGGAATAGTTTATGGTAAATGGGCTGTCCTTCAACTAGATTAGCAGCAAGCAATGGAGAACTTGCCGAAGTAAACCAAGTGTCAAACACGTCAGTTTCTGGGATCAATTCTATTCCTTTCGCCGCGCTTAAGGGCTTGTCTTTAAGCGGATCAACCGGCAGCTGAGTTTCATCAGCGTAATACACTTTTCCCTGCATATCATACCATACCGGAATGGGGACGCCGAACTTTCTCTGCCTGGAGATTGACCAGTCCCAGTTTAATCCTTTAATCCAGTTGTCCAGCCGATGCTTCATATGATAGGGGTGCCATTGAAGCTCTTCAGCCGCTTGCAGAAAGCGTTCTTTTTTATCAAGATATTTTACGTACCACTGTTGAGAATTGATGATTTCCACCGGCTTCTCGGAACGCTCCCCCACATTTACCGTATGGATGATTTCTTGCTGCTTTACTAACAGCCCTGCATTCTTCAAGTCTTCAGTGATCTCTTTGCGCGCTTCCTCAATCTTCATCCCTGCATATTTGCCGGCCGCTTTATCCATTCTTCCGTCTTTGGTGATAATCATCTTTAATGGAAGATCATGTTTCTTATACCATTCAATATCTGTTTGGTCACCGAAAGTACAGCACATTACAATTCCCGTCCCTTTTTCAGGATTAGCTTTTTCGTCAGGAAGAATGGGCACTTTAGCTTTATACAGGGGAGTGTAAGCGTATTTTCCAAAATACTTCTGGTATCTCTGGTCTTCAGGATGCGCGAATAATGCCACGCATGCAGCCAGCATTTCCGGCCGAGTCGTGCTAATGGTTAATTTCTTGCCATCATCGGCAGTAAAAATGATGTCATTGAAGAAACTCTTTTTCTCTACGTCCACTAATTCCGCCTGGGCGATGGCGGTGTGGAATACGGTATCCCACATTACCGGGGCTTCTTTACGATACACCAGCCCTTTCTTCGCTAAATCAAGGAAACTCCTCTGAGAAATTTTCCGTGAATAATCGTCGATGGTGGAATAGATCAGACTGAAATCGCAGCTCATGCCGATATTTTTCCAGTCCTGCACAAATTTAGGGCGCTCTTCTTTCAGGAAATCAAGACAGAGTTTGATGAAAGCTTCCCGCTCCATCTTAGAAGCATCTACTTTCTTTTCTTTCTGCACTAATTTTTCGGTAGCCAGCCCGTTATCGTCGGTTCCAAAAGGGTAATACACCTGGTACCCGCGCATCCGCTTGTATCTGGCGATGAAATCCTGTTGCGAAAAAGAAAATGCGTGCCCCAGATGCATTTTTCCTGACATCGTCGGCGGGGGAGTATCGATGGAATAAACGGGTTTCTTGGTATTAACATCGGCCTTGTAAATGTTATTTTTTTCCCAATGCTTCTGCCACTTGAGTTCAGCTTCTTTTGGGTCATACTGTTTAGGCGATTCCATTCCTGATAGGAGGATAACAGGTATTTAAAAAGTTAATTGAGATAAAAATACAATAGGAAATACAATAGGATATAGAGAAGTTTGAATAACCCCAAAATTAATAGTAAGAATTATTAATTTATGCTGTAATTCAAACTTCTAAAGAGTACTTTGAATAGTTTTTCAAAGTCCCCTATAATATACCCTAATAACCAATATTGTTAACAAAAATCAATTCTCATATTTAATACTTTTAAGTACAGCTTTTTTCCGTTCGTTGTAGAAAGTAGCGATATAAACATAATTCGGAACATCTCTCAAACTTTTGTTAAATCTAAGAGGATTATTTCCCAGAAGAACATAATCCCAGAGATATTCCCGCCCCAATTCCAACGCCATTTTCGAAGCCATGGTACCCGCAAAAATGGGATCCGCATTGAATCCTATCAATTCGCTTCCGGCATGGACCAGCTGTTCTAATTTAACCGGTTCGTATCGCCCATCATCTTTCCGGATCTGAAGTTTTCCATCAATCCTATGCAGTAATTTAGTCATAGAAGCTCTGAAATACTACCTTGCTTTAAAAATATTCACTCGCTCAGCTTCGTTCCCCTGCTTTTGCTTTCTTCCCATCCATTCTGCGTTATCTGTATGAACTCCGCATTTTCCTGCATCTCTTTTATATCGATGCCGCCGCAGTAACTTATGCCGCTCTGTAATCCTTTCACCAATCCCTTGATGACTTCGCGGACCGATCCCTTGTAATCGACTAAAATGGCCACCCCTTCCACAAACACGTCTAATTTTTCTTTCATTTTCCTTCCTTCGGCACTCTCCGCCCGTTCATGGTTGCTGTCATACGATGCGCTTCCCATGTAGCGTTTGTATCGTTTTCCGTCTTTCATAATTATAAATCCTGGCGCTTCATCGGTGCCGGCAAAAAAACTACCGGAATAGATCGTCGATGCTCCGGCCCCGATAGCTTTAGCTACATCACCAGGGTACTGCATGCCCCCATCTGCGCTCACTGGAATGCCATGCCATTTAGCCACCGAAACCACATCCATGATCGCCGTCAGCTGCGGAATTCCCGAACCGGACATTATTCTGGTGGTGCATACTGCGGAAGGGCCGATACCTACTTTTAATCCATCTGCGCCAGCTTCTATCAAATCTTTTGCTGCGTCTGCCGTGGCAATATTTCCGGCCATTAAATCCACATTCGGGAAATGCTGCTTAAATTCCTTGATTCGCTGAATTGCTAATTCCGAATGGCAGTGCGCGATGTCTAGCACGATTACGTCCGCGCCGGCGCAGATCAACGCTCTGGAACGCTCAATGGTATCTTTTACTCCCACTGCTGCGCCCACCATCAACTGCCCTTTTTCGTCGCGCGATGCGTTAGGCCATTGCTCTAATTTACGTAAATCTTTGGTGGTAATCAGGCCCCGAAGTTTTCCGTTTTCAAGCAGCGGCAATTTCTCAATGCGATGCTTATGCAAAATTTTTTTTGCTTTATCCAATTCTATTCCATACGGAGCAGTCACCAGGCGTTCTCGCGGGGTCATAACTTCAGAAATCTTCTTATCTAATTTTTCCTCAAACAAATAATCGCGGGAAGTGAAAATTCCTACCAATTCGCCATCTGCCGAACCACCATTATCGATTACTAAAAGGCTGGTCACGCCTTGAGTCTCCATTATTTTTACCGCTTCCCAAACCATGATTGTAGGGGGCACGGAAACGGGATCCTCAATGATATAACTGGTGCTCCTCTTGACTTTCTTCACTTCTTCTATTTGCTCTTCAACTGAATTAAACTGATGGATTACGCCTAAGCCACCCTCCCTGGCCATAGCAATGGCCATCCTATGTTCCGTTACTGTAGCCATGTTAGCACTGATCAAGGGTATGTTTAACGAAATGTTTTTGGTGAAACGTGTTCGTATGTCCGCTTCTGTCCGGGAACGAAGAGGGGTTTTTTTAGGTACTAAAAGAACATCAGTAAATGTTAGCCCTACCTTCATTTTCAACCATTTTGTTTTGACCACGTTCTTGTTTAAATACATTTTGGAGATGCACCATATGTTTCATTGCCTGCTTCTTGCGAATCTTTAAAAATAGAAACAACTATGCAGCGATTCAATGTCACAGCCAACCATTTCTGATGAAGATATTTTCACTGCATTGGAAACAACGATAGATTATTTAGCTAAAAATATCCCGATTGAAAAATACAGATTATTTGCGCCGAAAGAGTTAGAGGCGGATTTGCTGGCCGCGCTTCAGCGAGAAAGAGGATACAGCAAAAAAACCGCTTACGCTATTTTTAAATGCTGTTACTGGCATCTGCTAAAAGAAGACATCCTCGCTGCTGAAACTTTACACGAAATGAGGTATTGCTTAAATCGCCCAATCACGGAAGAACTAAAGCTGGAATGCTGTTTCCAAATCATAGCTAAACATGAAAAGTATATCCGGGCTAACTGCGATAATCCGGCGGACGAAATCGAAGGAATCATCGAGATAGCTAACGGAGATAGGATTTTATGACTATTTTTACCTTAAAATATGCGCCAAAGAACTCCGACCAAGTCTTTGGACAGGACAAGGCAGTCGGTGAACTTAAAGAATTCATAACTAATTACAAAACTAAACGAAACAAAGCCGCGCTTCTCCTCGGTCCGATCGGCTGCGGAAAAACTTCTGCCGTATACGCATTGGCCAGAGAAATGAATTACGATATTCTGGAATTAAATTCATCGGATCTGCGTAATGCGGAAAATATTTCCCATTTTCTCAGTTCTGCCTTGGGGCAGCAGTCCCTTTTTTTCACGCCAAAAATAGTTTTGATAGATGAAGTTGATAACATCTCAGGAACTGCCGACCGGGGCTGCATCCCCGCGTTATTGAAAGCGATAGAAAAATCGTCATTTCCAGTTGTGCTTACCGCCAACGATATCGAAGAAAGCAAGTTTAAAGCGCTGGCAAAAGCTTCTTATGTCATCCCATTCCATAAATTACAATACCGCACCGTTGCGCATTGTTTACAGTGGGTGTGCGAACAAGAAGGGATAGAATTTGAAGAGAAAGCTATCAATTCCCTGGCCCGGCAAGCGGACGGAGATATGCGGGCAGCGCTTCTTGATTTATACATCTCTTCCCAAAAAAAGTCCCTCTCTTTCGATGATTTGTCCGCACTCTCTGATAGAAAAAGAACTGAGACTATCTTAAATGCCTTAATGATAATTTTCAAATCATCTTCTGTAGAAACTGCTCTTCCTGCCTTGGAAAATATCGATCTGGAACTTAGAGATGTAATGCACTGGATTGATGAAAATATGCCGAAGGAATATGTGTCTGCCAAAGCTTTGGCCAAAGGTTATGAGTTCCTTTCCCGCGCCGATGTGTTCCAGGGCAGAATAATGAACCGGCAGCATTGGCGTTTCTTGGTTTACATCAACAATTTATTGACTGCGGGAATCTCTTCTGCGAAAGAAGAAAGGAATGCTGAATTCATCCCCTACCGGCAAACCATGCGCTTCTTGAGATTATGGCAATCGAAAATTAAAAATGCCAAGAAGAAAGAAATTGCCCTGAAACTGGCCGCAAAAACGCACACTTCTGCTTCTGTAGCCGGACAGCAGATTCCCTATTTGCAGGTCATGTTTAGAAAAGGCGGCGGAAGCAGTATTGCAGAGGAATTAGAGTTAAGTCAGGAAGAAGCGGAATGGCTGGCGGGAAAGTGATGAACGGATGAAAAATCGGATCAATGCTTTACAATTCCTTAAGAATTCATTCTTAAATTTGTTGTTTCTGGACAGTAAACAATGAAGGCAAAGCCTTCAAAGTTTCTTGACAGAAACCTTTAATAATCATTCTTTATAACTACTGCCAATGGTCCATTCAGCTCAGGATTTGGCAGTTTTCTGCAAAAAAAAAGGATTTGTCTATCCTTCCTCTGAAATATACGGCGGCTTGGCTGGGTTATATGATTACGGCCACCTTGGGACTAAACTGAAACATAACTTTGAAAATATCTGGCGAAGATTTTTCCTTAATCTCAATGATAATTTCTATGAAATTGAAGCGGCCAACATCATGCATGAAAATGTATTCAAGGCTTCAGGGCATTTAGATAATTTCATCGATCCGCTGGTAAGCTGTTCCAAATGCGATATGTCGGAACGGGCGGATCATTTCCTGCAGACAAAAGTCAAAGAACGATTTGAAGGTTTCTCTCCGGAACAATTGACCAAACTCATCAGGAAACATAACCTTGCCTGCCCGAAATGCGGATCCGAGTTAAAACCAGTTTCCGTAATGAACATGATGTTCCCTCTGCAATTAGGCATCGGCAAAGGAAACCGCGCCTTTCTGCGCCCAGAAACGGCGCAATCGCCTTTTGTCAATTTCAGATTGCAATATGAACTGCAAAGAAAAAAACTTCCCTTGGGGTTGGCGGTGGTCGGCAGAGCTTACCGCAACGAGATATCACCACGGAATTTCATGCTGCGCCAGCGGGAATTCACACAGGCGGAAATGCAGATATTCTTTAATCCCGCCAAATTGTCTGTACATCAGCATTTCTATTTGGTGCGTGACTGCAAAATTCAAACTTTGCTGATCAAAGACCGGCAGGAGAATGAGGTTATAGAAAGGACGGCGGAAGAATTAGTGCAATACGGCCTTCCCCAGTTTTATGTGTACCATTTAGTAAAAATCCAGCAATTTTATCTGGAGGTCATGAATATTCCCAAAGAAAAACTGCGCTTTTATGAATTGGATGAGAAAGAACGGGCTTTCTACAACAAATACCATTTTGATATAGAGATAAACCTGCAGGAATTCGGCTTCACCGAAGTAGGAGGTTTGCATTACCGGACCGACCATGATCTCCGCGGGCATGAAAAGATTTCCGGCGAAAAGATGGAAGTGTTCGATGAAGAATCCGGCAGCCGGTTCATACCGCACGTATTGGAACTTTCCTTTGGCGTCGACAGGAATGTGTATGCGCTTTTAGATCTGAGTTTTGATGAAAACAAAGAAAGAGGGAATATCGTCCTGCACCTGCCTCCAAAGCTCACTCCTTTTTTTTGCGCAGTATTTCCTTTAGTGAAAAACAAGCCGGAACTGGCGGCCAAAGCAGAAGATGTTTTTGCAGGAATAAAAAAGATTTTTCCCTGTTTTTATGATGAAGCTGCGTCGGTCGGAAGAAGATATGCGCGGGCTGATGAGGCCGGGACCTTTGTTTGCTGCACCGCCGATTTTCAATCTTTAGAAGATCATACCGTCACTTTACGGAGCAGAGAAACTACCCGGCAGATCAGAGTGAAAATAAGCGACCTCCCATCAATTTTACAAAAGATTTATGATGGTGAAGAATTAGAAAAATTAGGAAGGGCCGCCGCTTAGATTATTTATATCCGCTATCCTTCCGCATCATACTGTTTTTTGTATTACGTTGTTCTCTTCAATTGCTCCAATAAGAAATCCAGCTTGGGGCATTCGACAGATGCCTGATGAATTTTGTCTACCGCAGCTGCTGCTAATTTCAGCGCCTTGTTTCTTCTTAATGGTTTACGGCGCTGGTCAAGAGCTGGCTTTTTTAAGCGCAGAGATATAAGATATTCTTCTGCGCACCCGTTAGAATATTCCCAGCCGTCCTGAAACACCAGAGAGGTCGCTTTGGTCCTGATGATTTCTTTGGAAATATCCAGATAATCCCTCTGCGACCAGACATCTGAAGAACCTATCATACCCGGAAGAATGCTTGGCTGCGCTCTGCTTTTAACCACTTCCCCCAACTCCGCATATCTCTGTAAATTTTCGTCTATACATCTTCTAAAAATTTCCTTCGGCAGATCCTGCGTTTTCCTTAAACCATGTTGCTCTGCCGCAGCGTATACTCTCTTGCCGCCGGTGATGGGGGCGCTTAAATAGATGAATTCTTCTGCCTGTATCATCTGAAGGCCTTTGCACACCAGTTCTATCTCTCCTGTTTTTTGTTCGTATCTGCGATATTGCTGGAGGATTTTTTCCGCGGTCTCTTCCGGTTTTGCAGCAGAGGTATCGATTACCAGATCGTAATGGAACGGCAGATGGAAATTTGGGATCCCATACTTTTTTGCGTAATTGCCTAATTCGTCATCCGCTCTTTCAGCGATAGTCTGTTTTGCCTTTGCGGCGCTTCCGTACTTTATTTCGCTCTTCCGCGCCTTATGGGCCCTTTCAGCCGCCACTTCAGCATCGCACGAAAGAAAAACCCTGAAAGATTGGGGGACAAAATAAAATCCTAAGCGGGAGTCGAGGATGAATCCCTCCTTCTGCTCGCCCAATTCCCGCTGGTAGGAATCAAGATAATCGTCGAGCGACTGCATCTCTCCTGCCGCTTCGGTGATGTTCTGCTTATAAAAAAATTCTGGCTCTACGCCCCGTTCCAAAGCCAGCCTTTTGACCAACGAGCCTACCGAATACGTCTGATAGCCCAGCTGTTTGGTCAATAATGCATTGATGGCTGATTTGCCAGAACAAGGAGTTCCGGAGATGGTGATGATGCGTTTTCTTAAAGAACTGCCGAGAACCATAGCTTGCATTTCAGATTGGCCGTTAAATTAATTTTGGTAGTGAAAGCTATAGATATGGCGCTGGATATGGCGCTCAGATAGCTCCAAGTAAGGTTTATAAATTGTAGAAGAATAAGTGATTTGAACTCCGACGGAATTCAGCATGGCAGATAAACCGGTCGCGGACTGGAACATCGATGAGCGGGCTTCTTCAGCCCCATTCATCATCCTAATTTTAATAGCTTTAGCAGTAGCAGGAATAGTTTATCTTCTAGTGAGCGCAGATACTTCCTTTAGCGTAAACACGACCACGGGAGTTTTAGTCATTGTTTCTGTTATCGGCGCAGTAATCGCCTTGATTCTAGGAGTCGCTTGGGAATTTTCGCCCGTCAACAGGCTGCGCCGCGCATTACGGAAAATAGCTCCACTTATAGACTTAGAACCTTCTGAGACCACGAAAAAATCTTATCTGGAGATTTATGCCCTTTACCTTAAGATGTCCGAAAAGAAAAAACGGAATTTTTATACTCGGGTAAATTCCCTGCGGGAGCGGATTGAAGCCCACTTAAAAAAAGAAAAAGAGATAGAGCGATTGTTCCAGAAAGTTGATAAAGGCTCTTTGACCGAACAAAAAAACACCTATCTAGAAATTTATAAGGCTTATAGCGGCCTCCCTAGAAAAGTTCAAGAGGAATATTATACCCACATAGTTCAGCTGAGGGACCGATTAGAACGGGGCAAATGAAAGCGTGACAAAAAACGTAAAAAGCATAGCCAAATGGCCAAGCACCGGAGAAAAAATATTTAGGGGCAGATTTAGCAAAAGAGAGGCAATGATAAAAAAATGAAATTGCTCCCTTCCCTGCGGCAGAAGAAACGCTATGTGGTTTTTGAGATTGTTTCTGATAAATGTTTTTCTATCGGTGAAGTACAGGAAGCGGTGGAATCTTCTTTAAGCAAATTCCTTGGCGACTGGGGTTTAGCTAAAGCATCCCCTCTTTTCGTAAAGGAAAAATGGAGCGAAACTAAGCAGCGTTTTGTGGTTAAAGTGAACCACGCTTTTGTTGATGAATTGAAAAGCGCGCTAATCTTAAACAAAAAGATTAAAAATAACCCCGCACTTATCAAGTCAATAATTACTTCCGGCACTCTTAAGAAGGCCGGCTCTTATCTCTAAATGTCGAGGTGTAAAAAATATGCAAAATAAAGAACAACAACAACAAATGATTAACAAGATGGGTTATGACCGATCCATCACCATGTTTTCTCCTGATGGTAGATTATTGCAGGTAGAGTACGCTAAAAAAACGGTTAAGCAAGGTTCTACTGCCATGGGCATTGCCTGCAAGGATGGCGTGGTGTTCGTAGTGGATAAACGGATAACTTCAAAACTTCTGGTTCCGGAAGCCATTGAAAAACTGTTTGTGATTGACGACCATGTCGGAGCTACGGCATCCGGAATAATTTCTGATGCCAGAGTTCTGGTCGACCGAGCGCAATTAAGAGCCCAGCAGCACACGGTCAGTTATGACACTAAAATCGACATTCTGTCGCTGGTAAAAGAAGTCTGCGACCTTAAACAGGTATGTACGCAATCCGCAGGATTGCGTCCATTCGGCGTTTCCCTGATTGTCGGCGGAGTGGAAGAAGACGGCAGCATAAAACTTTTCTTGACGGAACCATACGGGCTGTACTTCCAATACAAAGCGGTAGTCATCGGTGAAGGAGAAGAAGAGCTTGATGCAGCTCTGCAAAAAAGATACCGCGCTTCCTTAAGCGTAGATGAAGGCCTTAAATTTGGCGTAGGCTTGCTGAAAGAATATCTTAAGGATGAATTTAATGTCGATCGCGTGGATGCCGCATACATCAATGTGGCTGAAAAAAGGTTTGTCAAGCTGACCAATGATGAATTGAGGCGGTTAGTGAAGTGATAATGGAGGAAATAAAATGAGCAGGCCTTTCCAAAAAACAGCCGAATGTCATGCAGCAAAGAGTGATTTGGGTGATGTGTGTAGAAATTTAGCCCAAAAACATAACTTAACCGTAACTGCCTCAACTGTACAGGCAGATAAATACGTGCTTGATCCGGATGATGAAGGACCCATTAATTTTAGAGATTCTAAGGAAAGGCTGGTAGCTTCCGTTGAAGCTTATTTGCGTATTAGTCCCGAAAATAGGAAAATAATCGGAATCGGTGAAGTTGCTTAATTATTATACTGCCACCTGAAAAATAAGGAAAAATTTGCTGAAGATTTTGCTAACCTCTACGGAAAAGGCGACCCCGATAGAGTAGCAGATATAGAAGTGACGTATCTTCATGAAAAGCCCCTTTAATTCCATTTTTCTCTTTCTCAACCCATAAATTTTTAAATAAAACCTGAATTAAAGCTATA
>CAYHXT010000025.1:0-11614 GCA_964360675.1 uncultured Methanosarcinales archaeon | reverse complement strand
CTTCAGTCGATAAAGAGATTGAAGAAGTATACAAACAATTAGAAAACTATTTTAGTACTGCGCGTGCCAAACAGATACAAGAGAAAGCGGCATATTTTGGTTAAGTGCATATACATGCGCGCATATATATGTATATGTGGCAGCGTTTAAGAATATTCTCTAAGCCGCACTTTTTGTTCCTTTTTTTCTGATAAAAGCGACTATCTTACTGATTCCCACTAAAGATAATGCCGCAGTAATAATCCATACCCAATCTAAAAATTCTAAAGGAACCACGCCAAAAGCATCAGCAAATGCCGGGATGTAAAGGATAACTACTTGTAATAAGAGCGATACTGCTACCGCGCTTATCAAAAAGAGATTGGAAAAGATAGGCAGCCGGTATTGAGACCTGATCATGTGCAGCCGCACCAGTTCAAATACTACCAGAGCAGTAAAAGCGATAGTTTGAGCTTTTAAGGAATCTTTGTAAAGCCAAAATAATGCCAGAATCATTATTGCCATAATCAATCCTAAAGTGAGAATATTAATTGCCATTTCCCTGGTAATGATATGCTCCTTAGTTTTACGCGGTTTTCTTTTCATGATCCCTTCTTCAAACGGATCGAGACCCAGAGCTATCGCAGGCAGTCCGTCCGTTACCAGATTAATCCAGAGAATATGAATGGGTGCCAGCGGCAGTCCCAGTCCAAACAGCGGCGCAAAAATTATCATGCTTAAAAATATAACTAATACTTCAGCTAAGTTGCTGGACAAAAGATAGTTGACAAATTTTCTGATATTATCGTAAATGCCCCTGCCTTCCTCGATAGCATTTACAATAGAAGTAAAATTATCATCAGTTAAAATCATATCAGAAGCTTCTTTAGCTACATCGGTCCCGGTTACACCCATGGCAATGCCTATATCCCCTTTTTTTAAAGCGGGAGCATCATTTATCCCGTCTCCGGTGACGGCAACTATGTATCCTTTCCGTTTCAGCGCAGTTACTATCTTTAATTTATGTTCAGGATTCACTCTGGCAAAAATGTTGATGCGTTCAATTTCCGCATCCAAACTTCGTAATTCATCTAATTCCTGCCCAGTTATCGCTTTGCCGAAAATACCCAGCTGTTCAGCGATGGCTTTTGCGGTGATGATGTGATCGCCCGTGATCATGACTACCCGTATTCCTGCCTCCTCACATTTTTTTATGGCTTCCTTGACTTCCGCTCGAGGAGGATCAATCATGGCCTGTAATCCGATAAAAATCATGTCGCTTTCTGCATGTTCTTTTCCCGTAATATCGTTCTTGAAGGCAAAACTTAGTACACGAAGAGCGTGTCCGGCAAAAAGCTCATTAAACCCCAAAATCTCTTTTTTCTTGTGCCTGTCCAAGCGGTGTACTTTTCCATTCACCAGAATTTTATTGCAACGTTCTAATACTACGTCGGGAGCGCCTTTAGTATACGAAACTAATCCTTTTTTAGTTTTGTGGATGGTGGTCATCATTTTACGTTCTGAAGTAAAAGAGATTTCATTCACTCTCGGCTCTGCATGTTCTAAACTATCGCGTTTAAATCCCATTTTTTCTGCAGATACCAATAATGCTGCTTCAGTAGGGTCGCCGATGACATTATTTTTTTTAGAAGTTTCAAACTCTGCGTCATTGCATAACGCGCCAGTTTTCAGCAGCAATTCTAATTCTTCCGGCGCCGCTTCTTCTTTCTCATGCAGGAAAATACCTTTTCGTTCATAACCTGAACCCGTGACATCATATATCTTGTCATTGACCCAAATTTTAGTGACGGTCATCTCGTTGTGGGTCAATGTCCCTGTTTTGTCGGTGCAGATGACGTTGACGCTTCCCAAAGTTTCCACGGAAGGAAGTTTTCGTATCAATGCTTTCTTTTTAACCATGCGCTGCACTCCGTGCGCTAAAGAGATAGTGATGATTGCCGGCAGACCTTCTGGGATTGCTGCTACTGCCAATGCTAACGCAGTCAAGAACATTTCCGTGGCTCCTAATCCCGATAAAGTTCCGGTAACAAAAATTATTACTGCAACGATTATAACTGCGATGCTGATATATTTCCCCAAATCGCGTAATTTTTTCTGCAGGGGTGTTGTTTTTTCCTCCGTTTCCTTGATGATATCGGCAATCTTGCCCACTTCTGTTCTTAAGCCGGTGTAAGCGATTACTGCTTTTCCCCTCCCGTTGGAAACGATAGTAGAAGTATAAGCCATATTATCGCGGTCAGCAAGCTCAGTCTTTTCAGCTAATGCCTCCACTTTTTTATCAACCGGTTGTGATTCACCCGTCAGGGCCGCTTCTTGAGTCTCTAAATCATGCACTTCAAACAGGCGGGCATCGGCCGGAACTTTATCCCCGCTTTTTAAGATAATTACATCTCCGGGCACCAGATATTTGCTGTCAACAACTGCTTCTTTTCCATCTCTTACCACTGTCGCTTTGGAAGAAGCTAGTTTTTGCAACGCTTCCAGCGCTTTTTCGGCGCGTTCTTCCTGGAAGAAACCTAGAAAACTGTTGATAAGCACTATAGCTCCGATGACTAAGGCGTCAACTTTTTCTCCGATAAATATGGATATAAATAATGCTGCTATGAGGATTACTACCAAGGGGCTGGAGAACTGCCGCAGAAGTATCTTTAGAAAATTAATTCTTACTTTCGTGGGAAGTTCGTTAAGGCCATATTGATGGACTCTTTTTTCTGCTTCGTGCGAAGAAAGCCCTTTATCAGAAGATTGAAGCGCAGTAAATACTTTATCTACCGGCAGCGCATGCAGATTATCATAACTTGCTGTTGTTATGGCGGATGATTTTGTAGCGGTTGATTTCATTGCTTCCCCTTTTTTACTGGTTAAAGAAAAGGTGATTTAAAAATATTTGGTTTTAAAAAGCTTTAATTTTAAAATGTTGTTTCAGGGCTAAATATTTTTTTGTTACAATTACGTCGTTAAAAACAATTGCTTTCTGTGAAAATGAGGGTTTAAATGTTTTTTCCGTCGATAAATTTTTTAGTTCGCAGAAAAAGAACTCCTTTAAATGCTTTTCTAAAAGTGGCATGACCATTGAAAAGTGATGCTTGACTGCAAAAGAGAAAGGTATATAAATCTCAAAAAAAATTTTGTTTTCATAGGGGGAGTGGTGGTAGAATTAAAAGGATGATTAGTGATACTGATGAAAGATTTTATTGCTGTCCGAAAAATTTTGGAAGAGCATCTTGCTGCTATTAATGACAATACCGGGGAGATTCAGGCTTTGTTCGATTATCTCCAGGAATTGGAGATCAAAGTTGACAAATTATCGCGGCGTTTAGAGTTCGCTCAACTGGATTTGGGGGTGCCGCGGGCAAAACCGGGCATTGTGCCGTTAAATCAGCTGGAATGTAAAGTGTTCTTAGTTTTATATACTGAAGAAGGAATGCTTTCTTATTTGGAAATCGCACAGAAAGCCGGATTATCTGCTTCAATTGTTCCGGAATGTATTTCTTCCTTGATTCAGAAAGGCATACCATTCAGGCGCTCATTCTTTGAAAACCAGTTGTTCCTGAGCTTAGAACCGCAGTTTAAAGAATTGCAGGCAAAAGAGAATGTCGTCAATTTAAGCCTGCAAAGTTTTATGGAATGAAACTAAAACCACTGATCGGCTTGACAAGCATAATTGTGCTGGCAAGCTGCCTGAAGCCGCTTGATGAAAGAGCTATAGATATTGCCGTAAGAGAATGTAATACTGTTGGGAACGGTGCTTCCATACGAAATCTAGATCTTCCTGAAGAGAAAAAATATCTAACTTTGTCTGAGATAGCTCACGTTGATGAAGTTCTCCAAGAAAAAACTTATTGCCATCTTGGAGCGGTCTATGCTGATAAAGTGACTGGAGATAGGAAATATGTGATTCAAAGAAAGAATTCTGTTTTTGTGGTTGATTATCCTTCTAATTATGAAAAAATATATCCTCACTACTGCAAGTGAAACTCTTAATCGCGGCACAAGAAATACAACGCCGATTGTTTTTCTGTGCATAAATGAGATATTCTTCTCATTTCTTACATAACTACGGCGGTTTCCCCAGTTAAAATTTCAAGCGTTGATTAAATCCTTTCGTTTTAAAGAAATTGATTTATAATTAAATAAAAAATAAACTGCCAACTGAATTTTAGATTAAATCTAAAAGGTTCAATCTTAAAAACATTTAAGCAAAGAACGAATGTTCTAGAACTGGTGCTATTGCTTCGAGAATCTAATAACCATATGATAAATAATTCTCTTAGGGTGGCATTAGTATCTAATGGTGGCACAAGCTTGGCCTTTTGGTTGGTGACTATTAGATAAACTCATTTAGATAAATTCATGGCCGCTGCTAGCTGCCACGCACCCCCGCTCTCACCTTATGGATAACATACTCCCCCCGCATAAACCACTAAACTACCCTCCCGACGCATTACGTAACACTTTATACAGAACGTTACGAAAAAAGTAACAAAAATAGCTAAAAAAGTAACATTTAAATAATTTGTTACATTTCTACTTGAAATGAGTGGGGAAAAACCGGTAAGAATAAAAAAAGCGCATTCTCGCAGCCAGTTTCATCTGACTGAAGAGCAGATTAAACTTTTGATCCGGCATGCCGACAAACTTCGTGACAAAGTCATCATAAAAATATTAGCATATTGCGGTTTGCGGCGTTTTGAATTGGCTAAAATAAAGTTAGAAGACATCAATTTTGAAACACGTAAGATCCAGATAAGGGGAAAGAAAGATATAGATCGCCTGGCCACCATATTCTCAGACCAATTATTGGAAGATTTGAAGATTTATGTGCAATACGTATTAGAAAACACTAAGAAGGGATACTTGTTTCCTGCGGTTTCCAGCCTTAATACGCAGGAACATATCACTCCAACACAGATAAATAGGATTGTGGCTCAGGCAGGCCAGAAAGCGCATTTAAACAACCCCATTCCGGAATTGAAGAACATCAACCCCCACATCCTGCGGCACAGCTGTGCGCGGATTTTAAAGGACAGGGGCTTAAGTTTAGAAGTGATACAAAAAGTATTGGGCCATCTGTCGTATAAAACCACCATGGATTTGTATGGAACTAAGAGCATTTTTGACATGGACAAGGAATTGAAAGAAAAAGTTGGAGACATTTTCGGATAAATAATTTAAGCAGTAATTAAATATTAATGGTGTAAAAGTTGAAAGATAAAATTAAATTTCTTATTCGACGGTTTCAAAAGATAGTAATTTAAAATAAAAGTTTGAAGAATGAAACATTTAATCAAAAATAAAAAACAATATTCTTAATGGTTTTGTTCAAGATTGATACTTATGCCATACTCTTGCGTCAATGCTATCTCAATACCTTGCCGGCCATCATCAGCAAGACAAAGCTTCATGAAAAAATATTCACTAAGATCACCATTGCCATGCTTGATTACTTCGGTAATTGCATCGGTTTTGCCATAAGGCGAACGCATACTTTCAGCAAAAACTCGAACATAATTAACAAAGCGCGAGCCATCTTCTCTTTTTTTAACATTATCCCATTTTTGTGATGTGCCATCTGCGTTAACACTATAAACTTCCCAACATGATTCTGTTTCTGTAATTACAAACTTTCCACAATAATGGCGCGCAAGATGCTTTTCCAGAGAAACTAATTCTTTTGCATTCTTGAGTTCAGTCGCCTCTTTTTCAGTGTATTTTCCCGCTTCGAAATTTACTTTCCCGCCCAAGAACATCAATTCCCCAATAAAAAGATTAGAAGAACTAACCGCTTTTCCAGTAACTAAAAGAGTTAAATCCATTTTTACAGCAAATTAGGCAACCGCATTATTTATGAACTTATAGGTTATTCCTACCCAAAATAATTATCTCTTTTTTCTTCCTGTAATTCTTCTGCCTTGCTGCCTTTCTGTATGATTCCTTTCAATTTCTGTTCAAATTCTTTCGCCTGCTGCAGCAGCGGCTTTGGATCTACCTGCAGCCCGGCATAAGCATCCAATGCTTTGATGATTTCAGCAGCAGCTTTACTGTCCGGCAAACCGCTCTGCGCTTCCGCAAAGAAAGCGACTACCGGAACGCGTGATGTCCGCGCTAATAATGCTCCAGTAACACCAACAATGATCCCTTCATTCAATGGTGCAGCAATCGCAGACAACTTTTTAGCTTTAGCGCCGTCATGTGTTGAATAAAAAAATACCTTGCTGCCGGGATTGGGGCTTCCTACGCCTTCAAGAGAAATAACTTCCTTAGCATTAAGTTCCTGAGCTAACTCTTCAATAATCCCGGCTAATTTCCAGCCTAAATCCTTGCCGATATTGATGGCATGTACCAGCACTAAATTGTATTTCTTGTTATAATGAAGGGAAACCGGTTCAATGACTTTGTTTTGATGAATAGCAATCATGGCAGGTATTTCATCCATTTCAATGATACCTATTTTTTCCGTGTCTAAATGATCTAATAAAAATTCAACTGCGATTGTACCTATCAATCCGAAACCTGGAAATCCTTCTATGACTGTAACATTCTTTGGTTTTTTTGTCAGAACTAATTTCATCGTGCATCACCTTTTTTTATGACTTGATTTATAAGACTTAATTTACTCCGGTGTTTTTAAGTTTTTCTAAGATTTAGTTTGTGTTTGAGTCCATCACTTCAAATAATTCTTTGCATTTCGCCCGTTCAATGATTTTTCGTTCCTTCTCATTTACGATTGTTTTTTTAAAAAGGGCCGAGTTTAAGCCTAACGTGGTTTCTAATCCTTTTACCCGGCGAAGATCCGCATATCGTAAATCAGCTCCGGCTAACAAAGCATAGCTCATATCAGCACCCTGAAGAGTTGAGCTAGTAAAATGGCCCAGATGTAAATCAGCTCTTTGGATGCAAGCGCCATTAAAATTACAGTTATGAAAACTTACCCATGAATAAGAATGCGACGCGGAGATTAGGGTTACTTCACTTAAATCTGCCCCTGAAAATTGTGCCTTATAGAAATGAACCCCTTTGAATGAAGCCCGATAAAAATTGGCATTTTCTCCCTGGACATTAGAAAATATAGCAGAATGAAGATTAAAATAAACATGAGAAAATTCTGAATTGCGTATAATCAGAGGAGCATAATACAGATGCTTGTTTTTAAGCAGATATGCCTTTAATGCTTCTAAAGAAGCGATATCTTTAGCGAAATCAAATCCTTCTTCTAATTTTATGCGAGAAAAGTCGCGTTCGTCATTGACAACTATTTTGTGGATAAATTCTAAACCGCTCATATAAGTCTTTGGTGCTGTCGAAAGATTAGCCATAAAATTAATTTCCACCACCCCTTTATTAAATTTACGCACCAAGTTTTTTATAGTATCAAAACAATGAAACAACATATGCAACTCACTAAGGCCCAGCGCCTGATTCTTTTTGCCCTGGGGCGATTCTATGCTGCATTGAACCAGCCTTTAGTGGAAAAACCAGTGCAGGTAAGAACTTCAAAGATTGCCTTCATAGAACACTTATTAGAAGCTAAAATTGTTGCCAAACAAGAACGGGCGATGTACAAAGACCTGGAGACCTTAGAGCAAAAAAAAGTCATTACTTACGATAATAAGATGATCATGTTTACAGAATCCGGTTTGAAGGAAGTGGAAAAGATCAACAAAGAAATTCAACAGTTCATTTCTCTGGAACAATATTTTCAGCAGGTAAAGCCGAAGGGAAAATTGCAGACGGTGATTAGAAGTTAAGCCCATAACAATTATAAATATCAATTGTTTATCGAAAAAAAATGAGAGAGGATATTATAAGTAAGGCTCGAAGAGAACAATCAGATCTCGCGGATATACTTTCAGACCAGCTATTTAATGAACTTAAACCCTACGTTGCAAATGGTGAATTGCAGGGATTAGAAGGATATATGGTTTTCTGGGATGAAGGTTTTGATTATGATCATGATGCCTTTGAAGCTTCATTAGAATCAGAATTGAAAAGAAACACTTTATCCGGGATTACCGGCTACACTGATTGGTTATTATCAAGAATAGTGAGAAAAGATGATTATTCAGTTCCTGCGTTAGATGAAATAGATTGTAAAGCAATTCAAGAAAAATACGACGTTCCTCCGGCATTGTTGCAAAGAGTCATAGGTTATGTTCATTCGCAGGAAGAGATGCCGCTTTTAGGTAAAATCAGCTATGGCAGATTTCATCCCGACTCCAAAGAATTCCAGCAGTGGAAAGACCGATTTACCGGCCATTATTTTTAAGGCTGCCTTTTAAGGATGCAGAACGCTGTGAATTAGATATTTAGAACCGGAATCAAATCGCAAACCTTTATAAATAACCCACGTTTCACATCTGAAGCTGAATGCAAATTTGGTGAATTTCAAATATGGCTAAACAAATTGTTGAAACAATGGTAGAAGGCGGTAAAGCTACTGCTGCACCACCATTAGGGCCAGCTTTAGGTCCGACCGGCTTAAACATCGGGCAAGTAGTCATGGAAATTAACAAGAAAACTGCAGATCTTAAGGGAATGCAGGTGCCGGTCAAAGTTATTTTCGATACCGCGACAAAAACATTCACCATCGAAGTGGGAACTCCTCCTGCCGCAGCTTTAATTAAAAAGGAAGCAGGCATTGAAAAAGGAGCAGGAAACCCGCTTACTGATAAAGTTGCTGATCTTAAGATTGAACAGATCATAAAGATTGCCAAGATGAAAGAGGATTCTTTGCTTGGCGCCACTATGAAATCAAAAGTGAAAGAAATTGTCGGCACCTGCCATTCTATGGGGATTCTAGTCGAAGGGATGCCGGCACCGGAAGCTTTTCAAGCTATCAATGCAGGACAATTCGATAAGGAAATCTCTTCAGGCAAGACTGAATTGACCGAAGAGGAAAAACGGGAATTAAAGATAGAACAAAAACGACTGCAGGAAGAACTGGAAAAACGGCGTGTTGAGTTTGAAGCGAAAGCTAAAGAGATACTCAAACTATTTGAAGCTGAACCTAAGAAAGCCAAGAAAGCCATGATTGATGCGGGAATCCCTTATCAAATCATTAAAGAACTGGTGCCTATGGAAGCTAAAGAAGCGCCTGCAGCCGGCGGAAAGAAGTAAGTTTTATTTTTCTAATATTTTTAATAATAGTTGTTATAATATAATCTTTTTTAATAATCAGCACTTTTTGTTATCTTGAACGCAATTTATCTAATTCATCAATTTCAGCTTTTTTAATTTCCAGCAGGGTTTGCGATAATTTCTCCAGCAAAATACCGACATTCTTGGTCTTTTGCAATTGTTTCACTAACAATATGATAATGATGATTGATTCAATCAGAAGGATGAATATGACTACCCCAAAAATTAGGATAACTTCAACCAGTGGGATATCAACGCCGAATGCTAACATTTTTTCACCTTTTTAATTGTTCAAATTAATTATCCAAATTAATAAGGACAACCTAGTGATAAATTAATTTATCGCAGATTATAAAACTTTCCAAAAGATTCTGGATAACAGAACAAGATACTGCAAATACTGCAGATTATGATTCGATAGGGTAATGATTTTCAGCGATTAACTGGCTGCCGTCCAAATATACGCGGCCTATCGCGTTATATTTTCCGGCAAGAGCTGAAGCATCATACTGCACAGCCAACAAAGCTCCCCGCTCTAAATTAACCGCATAAGGCCCGTATAATTCATTATAAACCGTTGTTGATCGTTCGGCAAATAAGATGGGCATCATAAATTTAATGGGCAGGAGCGATAATTTCAACGGGTTTTTTTCTACGTTGATCTCCAACTCGACTGTAAAAACTTCTTTCCCGCCGCCGTTATTAGGCGGAATAAGCACATAAAAGTCAAGAGTTTTCTTTTCCGCATTTAAATCGACAGCTGTGCCGGCAGTAAGTTCTTCCCTGCTGCCGAGATCATTCGTAAACACTTCTTCGCCCCCTGCAGAAAATACCAGTTCTGCTGCCTGCGCTTTATCTAAAGTAAGTCCGCGCCGCACTTTAATTTCTTTGGTTATCGTTTCGCCAGGAGCAACTTCCATATCCTGAAATTCATCGGCATTCTCTAATGAATCGCGTAAAAGCCGTGCAGAAACCTGATTATGCGTAGGACGCAATAATGACGCGGTAGCAGCACCGGTTAATGCCCGCGGGAACACGTTTGATATCTTAGTTTTATATACTTGAAGCACCTCTACCCTTTGTAAAAGTTTTATCGCTGCGAGTTCATCTTTAGCTGCTTCATCGGGAGCATTCGTTAATCCTTCACCTATTCTTTTTTTGAGATTTTCTTCATTTTTCAATACGATGTCAGGTTCACGCAGCGCTGCGGAAAGCACCACGCCCTTACCCAATTTATTGGTTATGACGATAGCCCTTGTTTCAACTTCACCTAAGGATTTAGTGGAAACCTTTTTTTCAGTAAATACGGAAGCAGCTGTCGGTTCAACACCAAGCTTCTGGCTTACTGAGATATTAAAGCTTCCGGACCGTATTCCTTGCGAGATATCTCCCGCAGTTGCTGTTTCTGCAGGAACTTCTTTTACTGGAGCTTCTGTTGGTGTTTCCGCTGGTGGTTCTGAAATGGGTTCCGAAGGCGGAGCCGATTCAACACCGACACTATCACCTGTTTCTGGCAAGTTGTCAATTATTATACTTATATTCATGGTATTGTTCATGTTGTTCACTGAATCATTAGCGTAGACGGTGACCGTCAGATCCCCTTCAGGAAAAAGTAAGGTATTCATGGTTATGCCCCAGACGCCAGAATTATTGACTGCAGTAAAATTTCCCCCAGCATTGCTAAATTGGAAAAGCACATTATTTACTTGAAGAAGTTCCTCTCTTACAATTGCATTAAAGTTTACAACCCCAAAAAAAGTTCCTGACGAAGGAGCAGTTATGTTAACCAACGGAGCAGTTTTATCGATGGTGAGATTTATGAACTCGCTACTGTTCATATTTTGAGCAGTATCGTTAGCAAACACTTTGACGATATGGTGTCCTTCTGCTAAACTGGACGTATTGAATCCTGCAATCCGCCATGTTCCGCTGGCATTTGTGGCAGTCCTGTTGAATGAGTTTGTAATGTTGCTGAAGTAGTAAATAACTGTATCGACTGATGTAGCGCCGTCTGAAACAGCAGCATTAAAAGTCTGAAGCGGATAATTATGGCTGAAATTATATCCATTTGATGGATTGGTTATGTTAACGCTCGGAGCAGTATTGTCATTAATATTAACCGTGATGGCGGCTGTTTGCGTATCATTCATATTCCCGACGGTATCGTTAGCAAACACTTTTACTGTATGCGTCCCTAATTCCAGGCTGGATATATTAAACTCAATCTGCCAAGTGCCACTATTATTGGTAGCTGTTCTGTTAAAGCCATTAGTCAGGTTGCTGAAATAGAATATGACTGTACTTATCTGCGTGGTGTTATCTAAAACAATTGCATTGAAGAATTGAAAAGCAATGTTGTAACTAAAATTAGTCCCATCCAGCGGAGCGATAATATTAACATTTGGCGCAGTTTTATCGACAGTGAATGAAATGTTGATGGTGCTGTTGATGTTATCTACCGTGTCATTGGCAAATA
>CAYHXT010000024.1:0-11737 GCA_964360675.1 uncultured Methanosarcinales archaeon | reverse complement strand
CGTGAACTACTTTATATAACTTCTGAATCAAAGCCGGAGGGTTTCATATTAGCCGCAGATAATTCTTGGCTGTAATCACATCACCCCTCATAATTTTTACATCTGGAGAGTGTTTCCATGCCATCAACCCCATATTTTTCTTTGTTTTATTTGCTCGTTGCATAATTAACTCAGCCGCCGTGTTTCCGTGTATAGCATAGTGCATCTTATTCTGGACAGTTGCAAAAAATTCTTTGGTTAGTTTATCTTCTTTATTATAATCAATTGCAGTGGCGTAAATATCTGTAATTTTCTGATAAAACCTTCTTTCACTGGCCCTAATTTCCCTAATTTCTAATAATAAATCATCAAAATATTTTTCTCCTAAAAAATTTCCATTTTTTAGCCTTTCGCTATCAAGAACATACCCTTTAATGGCAAATTCTTTTAAAATCCTGGTTGCCCACTGCCTAAATTGCGTTGCCCGGTGTGAATTAATGCGATATCCGATGGATATTATCGCATCTAAATTATAAAAATGAGTGTTATAATTCTTTCCATCACTGGCAGTTATTAGGAAATTCCGAATAACTGAATTCTCATTTAATTCGCCTGATTTAAAAATATTCTTTAGATGTTCATTAATGGTGGAGATGGATACATCAAATAATTTAGCCAGCATTTTCTGGGTTAACCAAACCGTTTCATTCTCAAATTTAACTTCAATGCTTTCTTCACCTGCTTGTGATGTAAATATCAAAAATTCAGCAGTGCTATTTCTTATTGCTAAATCTTTAACTTCTTTTTTCATAGTAAGAGGCCCCCATAAAGATATTTAAGCCGGCAGCATCTCTGCGCAATGAAACTTCCAATTTTGGGATTATTTTTGGGTTGAAAATGGTATCTCTTGCTGGGGTTATCTTCATTGAAGTCTATTAAAGTGTTGTCGAGGTCGAAGAGGATTGCTTTTAGCATGAGAGAAGGATTATTTTGGGATATTTAATAGTTACTGTTTAAAAAACATCAGCCATCATGCTCTTTTTAGACAGGTCAATACGGTTTAATTCCATCGTCTTTTTAATAAATAAAAGCCCGCCTTTTTCATATTCTTCTATTTCCCGGCTGATTACAAATGATGACGGTTCAAACGCAAGAATTCTTCCATTAAGTCTTATGTCTTCAATGAAGAGCAATTCTCTTCCGGCAAAGAACATTTGACTCTTGTCAACAATAGACTTTTTATTAAGCGCTTTACGAAAGCTGTTATTGGCAACAAGAATCATCTGACAATAGGGATCATGTTTTTTCAACAATGATTCTAGTTTATTCCAACTAGACTTTACTTGGTCTGAAATGGAAGATATTTGATTAATAATTTCCACAGCTTCGGCAAAAGCAAAATCACTTCCGAAAGACGTGAGGATGAATGATTTGCTCTTTTTAATCGCAGGAATATCTACACTTACTTCCACAAAAAAAGGTTTATTAAACTCTTTATTTTCCAAAGATCGAAACTTATCCAAAAAGAAAGAATAGGCGGTATGTCCTTGTTTAAAGTCTTTAGTGTTGAAGTAATTCATAATCAGAATGAATCTTTTATCCCTTATATACCTTCCCCCAGTCAATCCTTCACCACTCGGGTAGCCATAACATCATCTTCATGGTAGGGAGTTTTTAATAACCACACTGGACACAAGAAATGCGGAACATGAAAACTGGCAAAGATCAGTTTTCAGTTCAGAAATGGGATAGTTTTTCACATTTCTTGAAACCACCATATTTCTGTGCAGAAAAGTGATACGTGGAATGAAACAGAGATTTCATTCCTGTACAGCAATATGATATTCTTCGTATTGCTTGTATTTCTTCACTTTTCTTGCAAGTCCAGCTAAAGTATATAAAGAACCATTCATTTTATTTTGAATATAGATGAATCAGCATGGCCTCAGTGAAAAATGGATTTAACGGTGATGGAGAGGGCACTTTTATGAAAAACAATTTAGCGATTTTTGAAGATCACAAAATCCGCCGTTCGTATGATGAGGAGACAGGAACTTGGTTTTTTTCGGTAGTGGATATTATTAAAGTTTTGATACAACAACCTGATTTTCAAGCTGCCAGAAAGTATTGGAATAAGCTCAAAGAAAGGCTAAAAAATGAGGGAAGTGAGTCGGTGACAAATTGTCACCAACTGAAACTGGAAGCGGCCGATGGCAAAAAATATCCCACAGATGTTGCCAATGCTGAAACTCTGTTGCGTCTGATCCAATCTGTACCGAGCCCTAAAGCTGAATCTATTAAACTGTGGCTTGCAAAAGTAGGCTATGAGCGGATGCAGGAAATGGCTGACCCGGCCAGATCCTTAGATAGGGCCAGAGAAACCTGGCTGCAACATGGACGCAGTGAAAAATGGATTCAACAACGGATGATGGGACAAGAAACCCGTAACAAATTAACGGATTATTGGACGGAACACAACGTAAAAGAAGGTGAGGAATTTGCCATTCTCACTAACATTATTCATCGGGAGTGGTCTGGTGTAACAGTAAAAGAACATAAAGCCATCAAAAACCTGCAGACGCAGAACTTGCGCGACCATATGAACGAAGCCGAACTGATCTTTACAGCACTGGCAGAACTTTCAACTAGGCAGATTGCGGAGAGTATGGATGCCAAAGGATTGCCCGAAAATAAATTGGCTAGCAGAAAAGGCAGTGGTATTGCCAGAAAAGCTAGAGTAGAGTTGGAACATAAAACTGGGAAAAAAGTTGTGAATGCTCAAAACTATCTTTCCGAACCAGAAAGACAAAATCCTTCTGTTCAGGAGGGGAAACTATCTTCTCTTGAACCAGAAAAAAAAGCTAAACAACAATTTGGAAAATAGTTCGGAGAGTAATTCCATGGATTCACTCATTCTTGTCTTTTCCTACCTACAGATATGGCGCCATCTCTATCCTGTTACATTTAAAAGAGCTTTCCTCATACCGCTTAACGATACCTTTTTATTGTTGTAAATAGTTACCTGTTGAATGGTAAAGACCAGAATAAGCGCCAGCGACGCATCCAATTATATTACCTTGCCTTTTATCATATACTGTTCTAGATTTGTTGATGAAAAATATAAGGATCCTATTGACCCTTTCAATACCCATCTTCAGAGGGAAGGTAAGAAATTTGAACAGGAAATTCTTAAAGAAAAATTCAAAAATGCATTCATTATTCCTGACGTTTCAGAGCATAAGAGGTTTGAACTGCTTCTGGATGCCATTAAGAAAGGCGTTCCTGCAGTATATCAAGGTCCGCTGCTAGACCGCGAAGAAGATCTGGCAGGATATACGGATGTCTTGGTCAGGAGAAACAGCCATAAAAGTAATTTTGGCAATTACCATTATGTGGTTTATGAAGTAAAAAACAGAAAAGCCCCCAGTAATGCCCATTTTATCCAGGCGGCATTCTACAACCATGTCTTAGGAAAAATACAGGGCTATACACCAGAGAAGTTTTATTTCATTACCAATGATAAAAAAGAGACAGAATATAATTTTAGCAAGTATTCACATCAATTAAAAGAAGCCATTGATGGCGTCAGGAATATTATTGAAGGCAAGGAAGTACCAGAACCTGTTTATGGCGTGGTAAAGTATGACTGGGCAAATTATACCAATGAACTTGCAATAAAAAGAAATGATCTGAGTATTATCCAGGGCATAAGAAAAACTGCCTTGACTTTGCGTAAAGCAGGATATAAGACCATCGAAGACTTGGTGAACGCTAAAAAGCATGACTTGATAAAAATAAAAGGGATTGGCGAAAAAACTGCTGAAACAATCCTAAGGAATACTAAAGCGTTCTATACGCAGAAGCCAATTGTTTATGACCGGCTAAAGCTGAAAATACCTAAAGCAAAAGAAGAAATCTATATTGACTTTGAAACTGCTGGTGAGTCAGAGGATGGCGAAGTTCCAGCAATGGCCTATATGCTGGGAGTATTGTACACGGAAAGGAAGAAATGGGTTTACAAGCCGTTCATTGCTGAGAATGCTAAAGATGGAGAGAAAGAACTTCTTGATGGCTTCATAGATTTCCTTAAATTGCATTCTGATTCTATCTTGTATCATTGGCATAGTTTTGAGCTTGACGAGTTTAATAAGATGTTTGAAAAGTATAAAACACCTAAAAAGGATCAAGAATTTGTTAAGAAAAGGCTCTTTGATTTGATAAAGCCGTTCCGTGAAGGGATAATAGTTCCTACTTATTCTAACAGTATTAAGGTTGTTGCTCCCTGGCTGGGGTTTAAGTGGAGGCAGGATGATGTTACCGGCACTAATTCAATGACACTCTATTATGATTATCTTAAGACTAAGGATTCCAAGCTATTGCAGAAGATACTTGACTATAACGAGGATGATGTTCTTGCTATGAAAGTGGTTAGGGAGTGGTTACGGAAGAAGTATAAGGTTTAGAGGACAGCTGTGATAGATTAAGAGATTCTGTTTTGAGAACTTCTCTTCTTCCACTCCACCATCTTTCCCGCCTTTATCTCAATCATATCTGCTTTACGCAGCAGCGCAATCTGAGAACGAGATAATATCTGCTTATGCGAAACTTCAACCAAGTAATCAGGAATATATTCCACGTCTTTTTCTGCAGTCATCCATCCTTTCTTGTCAAACCGTGATAGATCGACCGGCATAGAATATGAACGCAAGGTTTTTTTGCCGTTATGGTTGGTGAAATATTCATGGAAATAAGACATCACTAACTCGCGGATGGTTTTATAGACCGGCTCCCGGTAACGCAATACCGCATGGTTGGTTTTAGAAATCGCGCCCCAATGCCCTTTATGCTTGAAAACGGTGACGACATGGTCATCATCGTCTTTTACTGAAGTGAGATCCACCACTAACGGCTTATGCCCGTGGAAGCGCAAGGCAACAGCGGCAAACATCGCACCTTCCATGCAGTGCGCTCTGTTTTCTTTCAGCACCATTCGGGGAGAAAGAACCGTTTCGCCATGCAGTTCGTAATTGACCGGAATTTTATTAAGAAAATCCTGAATTTTTTTAGGTGTGTTGAGTTTCAGGAATATTTCAACTTCTTTCTTGTTAAAACCGAACATGAAAGAAAGGAAAGAAAAAAAGTATATAATTCTTTTGGATTTAATCTAAATGATGGTAGATGTTTTTCCTGTGGCCAACTATAACTATCTTAATTTTCTTATCATTTGGGTCGATGTCAGCAATAATGCGATAATCTCCTACACGAAGTTTGTACTCTGTTCTTCCACTTAATCTTTCAAAGAAATGCAGGGGATTTTCTTTGGTAGAAATAATTTTATTGAAAATTCTTTCTTTGAATTCCTTGGGAAGCCCATTAAGAAATTCTATAGCTTCCCCATCAAAAATAACTTCATACACTAAAAATCACAACCCTAATCTATTTCGTGCTTCTGCCTCGGTTAGAAATTTACCTTTTTTGATTCTTTCTCTGGCTTTTTCAATAGCTTTAATGGTTTCCTTGCTTAATTCTGGTTCAGTCTTACAAGCTTTAGCGATAAAAACAACTTTTTTAATAACCTCATCATAGCTCTCGTTTTTATATTCCCTAAAACCATCCAATTCTAATTTTGTATCTTCATGAATTTTTATAGTTGTGGCTTCCATCGTATACCTCAGTATACCAAAGTATATTTAAATGTTTTGGAATATTCGCAAAAGATATATAAAATAAATTCTAAATCTGGAGATCCGTGGGGCTGTATTCTAACCTGGTATGATTGGCGGTTCGGGGCCGCTAGATCGGGGTTCAAATGCCGGCAAGAAAAAGTGTTGGCGGGAAAATCCCCGCAGCCCCATTTTTTATAATTCTCAGAACTTCAACTCATACGGGGAAGGCTGGCCTTGAGTTAGGTAAGCCGTGCGATTTATCTTTTGTACACGCCTAACTCATCAGCGATGTCTGTCCCGTAGACAAATCCCCTCAACACTTGCGGAGGCGTGATTCCCTTTTGTCCTTCTTTATAATATATTACCTGCACTAATGCGGCTAATTCAGGAACTCCGTTTTTAAGTGCATATAATCCGCTTCCTGAATCGCCAGGACTTATGCTGATGTCAAGGACCACGAAACGTGGAGCTCCGAAAACTTCGTGTATGTCTTTTATCTGGATTATCTCTTTCTTCGCTTCCTCGCTATCTTCGGCGAAATCTTCCAAACCTTCGCCTATGTCCTCGCCTACGACGTATCCAGAATGGAAAGATTTCCACTCCCCGTGCGGATAACCTGCGCCGACGATCTTGTCCCCCACTTCCAGGTCTCCAGCCAGCTTCCCGGTGAAATGATGCTTCAGGAACTTCCCGCTCAGCCTTATCAGTGCTATATCAAAAGTTTTATTATGCTTGACTACCTCTACTGGGTGCCCTTCCACGGTCATCTTTTTCTTCAGCACCTTGTAACACTCTTGCGTAAACCAACCGGTAGGTATACAGATCTGTTCTTTTGTCGGCACTATATGGCCGGCAGTAAGGATATAAGTTCTTTTGGACTCGTCATCGAATATCGCCACGCCTGAACCAGAGCTGCGAGCACTTTTGGCGGTCTTTGTTTCACCGACGATAATCTCATATTCATATTCAACATCTACTTTAACGGCGCTATTGAAGACCAGGTCTCTTGCTGTGTCGCTCAGACCGTAGATATTCTCGTAATCATTAGCTACTGTTTTTACATTCGTACCTGCGCAAGCACTGCTTCCTAGAGCAGCAGCCAGAACCATTGATGCAATTCCAGTTTTATAATCCATATTCACCGACCTCTTTCAAAAATATTTCTTAGGATGAGGAACGCAAGCATATATATTTCTTCTTATATAGAGATTATAAAGTATATTCCTAATAGTTTATGCTTCTAAAAATAATCGATGATGTAGTTATGCATCTCTTCATGCAATAGCCAGCCGACTAAGATAATAGCATCTATCCCTGAAGCGTAAGGATAAACATTCCATTCCGGGCAGAAAGAAAAGGACGTTGATAACGGCCAGAGGATAGAACTCCAAGAACCCCCGTATAGACAATCTAAACTTAGATGTATAAACCACCCCACAGCTGCAACATAGAATATTTTTGCCCATTTTAAGTTCCGGCACTTATACTGGAATACTGCCCCCGAAATTAGAAATAAAGACACGAACAAGATACTGTGCGTAAAAATTCTGTGCACATCGACAGTTGTTCCTGAGAAAATGCTCAGCATCCAGCCCAGGGGAACATCGATATCCGGCAATAATCCTGCGATTCCGCCGACTACTAAAAGATAACGGGGAAATTTCTTTTTACTGAGAACATAGTGGCGGAAAAGGTCCAGCAGGACTATGACTAAAAGTACGTGAGTTAAAGCAAGAGCCATATGAAAAGAGAAAGCTTTAGTGATTATAAATATTTGGAAAATGGATTATTGAAAAAAATCCAGTAATTTATAGAAAAAATAAAATGGACCTGTCGGGAATTTCAGGCCGCAATATTAGTATTCGCGGTGGGTTACTGGTAACCCGCCCAACTCGCCTAGATTGCTGGCTTTTGAACCCGAACTCCTCCCATGCCATGGGAATGCGCTTTTCCGCTTTGCTTATATGCAAAGTACCGGATTACGCCACAGGCCCGTTATCAGTTTAAAACCAGCTTTCTTTTAAAAACTTAACCGCTCCAGCACCAATATATTTTTATAATAATTTACAGCCCGGATATGAAATGGAAAAACACCTTACCCCGGCTTTTCTTGCTTTCCTTAGCGCAGCAAGCATTAACTGCACTTCTTTACAACAAGCAGAACATCCGCAACAGCCGGATTGTTCTTCAATAGATCTGCTGGAGAAAGTTGGATTTTCGGCCAAATTAGAAAATTCTGAAAAAGAAAGCATCTGCTACAAGATACGGTCTGGTGCAGGCCGGTATTATGAATATATCGGATTCTGCGAACCAGCTGAAGGGACGTTTAACTTCTATCGGCATTTTGCCGGCCTGAATAAAGGCGGAATGGAAATGGATTATATTTTTGATTCCAGGAGTATGCTCGCATATATCCCCTTTTCAAGAACTCCTTCCGGCGAGATGGCCTTTCCTCCCAGTACGGAAGTGCCAATAAATGTAATCGAACAGAAATTCAAAGATGGCGCAGAACTTCTGGACTATGTTAAAACTATTCCGCGGGTCTGCAAAGAATTGCAGGAATACCGGAAGAAATAAATTTCTTTTCATACCCAAACATTAATAAAATAAAAAAAAATACCCTTCGTTGTGGAAGAAGCAATCAAAAAAGAGATTATTTACGATTTGAATGAAGCTGTAAAGATTATGGAGCAGCGTGATAAGAAAGATACCGAAGAGCTGAAAGAACTCAGCGACCACGGCATTGAAGATGTAGCCGTACACAAGAATCTTGACTTGATTTCTGTCACCGTTTTGATTTACTCCTTGTATAAAATAATCTCTTCCATCCCTGAAAGAGATTACCAAAGCATCATGAAAGAGCTGCGTTACGCTAAAAACAGCCTGGAGAAGAACCAATTAGGGAAATACAACAACAACATAAAAACTTTGTTCCAATTGATCAAGAAATGCAACGCTAAGGTCAAAGTGCATCTGCAGGATGTTATGGAAGCGGCAAAAATCAAGAAAGGCGCGATTCTTTTTGAAAAAGGCCTTTCCATCGGGCAGGCAGCGGGATTGATGGGGCTTTCAAATTGGGATCTGCAATCCTATACTGGTAAAACTACTGCTTTAGAACAGCACGAAGAAAATATTCCAGCGAAAAAAAGAGTTGCTGCGGCGCTTAAAATTTTTGGAGTGTCTTGATGGCAGAACGGAAAATATTCTTTGATACGGGGCCGATAATCACCTTAGTCATGTCTCGGTTGATATGGATTCTTCCTGAGCTGAAGAAAAGATATGGGGGAAAATTTTATATCACCCCTTCTGTAAAACGGGAATTGATTACCCGACCCATGGATATCAAACGATTTCAGTTTGAAGCATTGCAGGCGCTCAAATTGATCAATGATGGGGTTTTGGAAGTGTATGAAGATGTTCCTGAAAAAGAGGTCGCCCGCCTCCATGCTATCGCCAACTGCTCATTCAAGATTGGAAATCAAAATATGGAAGTAGTCCAATCGGGGGAAATCGAATCTGTGGTATGCGCATTGAAGGCCGGCGCAGAAGCAATTGTGATGGACGAAAGAACCTTGCGATTGTTCATCGAAAACAACCGGGAGATGAAATCATTGTTAGAACGCCGATTCAAGAGATCAGTTTCAGTAGATGTAGAAAAAATCAAACAGTTCAGTAAAGAGCTGGGGAACATACAGATTATCCGTTCCGTCGAACTGGTGGGCGTAGCCTATAAGATGGGGCTTCTTGATTCTTATATTCCCGCGCAAAAAGATGGAAGAAGCCTGTTAGTGGAGTCAGTGCTGTGGGCAGCGAAGTACAACGGCGCAGCAGTCACTGAACACGAAGTGGAAGAGATCAAAGCTTATCTTATGAAAAAATAAAACCTAAGAATAACCAATAATTTACTCTACCGGGAAAAAGCTTTTTAAATCATTGCTCATTTAAACTACTATGGGTAAGAAATGCATTGTCTGCGACACGGAAGCGGTGTACAAGATAAAAGACACTTATGATTATTATTGTCAGGAATGCGCCTTGGAACATTTCTCTGATTTGAATCTGCTTCTGAAAATGGAAGAAGAAGCGCAGCGGCTGAAACAGCCGGTGGAAGAAAAAGAACCAAAAAATGAACCGCAAGACAATTAAGATTGGAAAAATCAGCACTTCACGGACGGAAATAATTGATATTCTTAAAGCGTGGCTGGCGTTATCGTTAGCTTTCGCATTCATCTATTCCGGAGCCAGTCTGCTTAAAGGAAACTTCAATAACGTATTTTCATCAGAGTTTATCCTTATTTTCCTGATTTCGCTGTTCACAGCGGGATTGGGTTTTCTGCTGCATGAGTTGGCGCATAAATTTGTAGCTCAGCATTACGGCTGCACGGCGGAATTTCGGGCTTGGGACCAATTTTTGTATTTGGCAGTTGGATTGGCAGTGTTTATCGGATTTATTTTTGCCGCTCCGGGAGCAGTTATGATTTCAGGCATGATAACCAAAAGAGAAAACGGCATCATCAGCGTGGCCGGTCCGGCGACCAATTATGTATTGGCGATGATATTCTTCGGGCTGGGTTCATTATTCCAGTCATGGACCAGTATATTCGCTACTGGTTTTTCTATCAATATCTGGCTGGGGCTGTTTAACTTGATTCCCTTCGGGCCTTTAGACGGAAAAAAAGTATTTGACTGGAATAAAGTAGTGTGGGGAAGCATGCTGTTATTCGGGCTGGCGTTTATGTTTTTATTCTGAATGAATTGGGAATGATTATCGAAGATAGATTATTGTTTGTTGATTTTGGTTAATGGTTTATTGATTTTTGGTTAATGGTTTATTGATTTTTGGTTATTTTTCTCCGACGACATATACTAAGAGAATTTAATTTTCATAAAAATTAAGTTCTCTGGTATATACCAAAGTCTAAAATAATTTTACGAATATTTTAAGACTTCGAGTATAAAACAAACATTTATATACTTATTTTCATTCCTTTTTAAAAAAGAGATGTTTTCTAGTAAAAGAAGTTAAGGATATTCCTTGATTTCTTCGGAAAAAAAGAAGGTGATTAAACTGAAGCAACATATTTTTCAAGAGGTTAAAAAGTTTAAAATCCAGCGGTGTTGTAAAGGTTGCGGAGATCGTATTGTAGTGGAAAACGCCAACCGATATTATTGCACCACTTGCCGGGGATATTGATTTATTCTTTTTTTATATTTTTATTTGATGCGTGATGCATCAAATTATAGCTATCATTCAAATCTTAATCTGCCCTCACTCAAACAGATTCCTAAAGAATTCAGCAATCCTTGCCCACAAACCTTTTTCTTCCCGAGAAGGCAATTCCGCAGCTTTTCCTACTAATGCTTCTTTACTATCTCCCGGTACTGGAGCAGCCGTCTTTTCTTCTGCTGCCGAAACATTCGGAACGGCCTCTTCAATCAGTTCCGGCTCTTTTGGTGGAACAACCCTACCTAAGACGAATTTCCCCATCTCAGGGACTGTCACAACATAATGAAAATAACCATAAGTATATTTTAGCAATTGCAGCGAGTATTCATTACTTCCGCTATACAGGCGCAGGTCATACTGACCTATGCCTTTGCTGTACAAGTCCTGATCTTTAATCTTGAAAGTAAATTGCAGGCTCCCGAATTTTCCTACCGAAGTAACATTGAATTTAGTCATATAAGGCCGGTCAAAAGGGACGGAATTATCGGCTTCAACAACAACCACGCCGTTCTTGATGGTTTCAGCAGCATTAGTGAACATTAAATCTAAGTAAGGGACATCTTTTACAGACATATGAAGCGGTTCGCCCTTGGTCATGTAGCCGATGTTCTGGACAGTGTTTCCAGTAAGGGAAGAAGGACCTAAAACTGTTAAAAGAGTAAGCGTTGAAACCAGAAAAACCACGCTAAGGACAATCCATAGATTAGGTCCTTGCAAAGGCCCACTTTTTACCGAAGCTCTTTTTTCTCTTTTTTTACGGGGCATCTATAAAATAGAAGAAAGTTAAAGTATATAAATTTAACCTGGCGCAGGGCTAATATGAAACCCTTGTAATTCTGATGAATATCAGAATTACTTGTTTTCC
>CAYHXT010000023.1:0-12676 GCA_964360675.1 uncultured Methanosarcinales archaeon | reverse complement strand
TTATCTTATGCCGTCTGAGTTTAACTGCGGTTCTGGTTAAATTTAATCGTTCACTAATCTCTTTATCAGAAAGCCCAAATAAATTCAACAGCAGTGTTTCTACGGTTTGCTGATGCGGGTAATCGTTAAGGAAAGAGTTCAATCGCAATTCAGTTTCTCTGCGTACAGCTTCATCTTCTGGCATTTGCGCTTCGAATCTTCCGCGAACATAATCTTCGGCGTCTTCGGAGAAGCTGTCCCGCGCCGGATGCTGCTGGCCGGAAAGATATTCTTTCTTTTTTTTTAAATAATCAATAGCGGTATTTCTGGCAATACGGTTAAGCCAAGCTTTAAAAGGGACCCTTCCATCGTAAATGTGAATATTCCTGACCACTTTTTCGAAGGTGTCTTGGGTTAGATCTTCGGCAGTATGTCGGTTTCCAGTAAAACGATAATGTATTCTTTGCACTAATGCGTTGTATTCCCGGTAAAGATCAGCTACATCCAAGGTTTCTGTTTCAGGTCTGTTTAGCATTTTAAGGTGGTTATTCAGGTGGTTCTGTAATCACCGCCTTGATTTAAAAAGAGGGTTTATTAAAAAGCCTTTGCTCGTCAAATCGTCAATTGCGGCCGGTATCTGGCAACGGCAAATCACAGGGATTTCAGAAAATCTTAAATTCAGGCCCATATCAAATCATCCATGGCTATCGATTTCAATAAAACTCTTCAGCAAGCATTAGAAAACATCGGTTTTTCCGGCGGATATTACGAGCTGCCTATTTATGAGCTGGAAACAGTCCGGACTAACATCATCTCGGACGAAATCATAGAAACGTATGGAAATGCCAAGTGGGCGGTGATCGACATCCTTAACGAAAAATATGGTGCGCTTTTGTCCGATAAATTTAACCTTCATAACTGGCTGGAAAAAAAGGATAGCGACGAAGTCGCTTATTTTCTGAATGAAGCCGGTTCAAACAGCCTGAATTATTCGCAGTTTTTAACGCCGCGTAGATTTCATCTATGGCTGGGCGGGAAAGGTTTTGTGATCGGCATAGAGCAGAAAGGAAACGGGTTCAATGCGGTAAAAATACATGAAGAGAAATTACGCCGGCATCTAGGTGGGGCATTTAATTTTTTCCGGCAGTGCAAGAGCGCGATCTTCTTTGACAATCCGGAAGAAGTGCGGATTGTGTATTTGGAGATGCGTGTTTAGGGTGGCGATGGCGTTTTTCTTTGACTACCGCTATTCTTATCGAGAAATCTTCCCAAAATTTTAAAAAGCATCTTATGCCTTATTATTCCATGTACAAAATAAAACAGCTCCCGGAAGATTTTGTGGTAATAGAAATTTCTCAGGTCAAAAAGGAAGAAAGCGGCAAATATCTTTATTTTCGGATGAAAAAGATAGAAAGGAATACGTTAGATGTAGTTCAGGAATTAGCACGAAGATTACAGATCAGAGAGAAAGATATTGGTTTTGCCGGAAGCAAGGACAAGCATGCCGTTACGGAACAAATGATCTCTGTTATCGGGATAAAGAAAGAAGATGTTGGGAAGATAAGGATGGAGAACGTTTCTCTTGAATTTTATGGCCGCGGGAAAGTTCCCCTCTCCTTGGGAGATCTGCTGGGAAATGAATTTAAAATCACGGCCCGTAATCTTGACGGCCAAAAATTGGAGAAAGCTGGTTTTTTGGAAAATTACTTCGGCGAGCAGAGATTTTCGCTCCATAATGCAGACATCGGGAAGTATCTTATAAAAAAGGACTTCCAGCGGGCGGCAGTCCTGATCAACGACGCAAAAATCAATGGATATCTGGATGGTCATCCTAAAGATTTTATCGGCGCATTAAAGAGATTGCCTATGCGTCTGCTGCGTATATACGTAAATGCCTACCAGAGCTATATGTGGAATGAAACCGCGGCGAGATATCTGGAAAAAAAAGGAAAGCTGATTAAAAAAGTGCCTTATTCCTGCGGCGGACTGGTGTTTGTTTCCAACTCCCGTGATTTCAAAGATTTGGAAATTCCGATAGTCGGTTTCGGCCATGGGCCTGCTGCTTCCGATGCAGATGAGATCAATGATATCATTGAAGAGATCATGAAAGAAGAACAGCTTTCTTCTTCTGATTTTATCATAAAACAGATTCCGGAATTGACTCTGGAAGGAGAATTGCGAAAAGCGGTCGTCCCCGTACAGAATTTAAAAATCGGAAGAAGAGCCAAAGACGAATTGAATGCGGGAAAGAAAAAAGCGAACATCTCTTTCACTTTGTCAAAAGGCAGTTATGCGACTATAGCGGTAGAGAAGATCATTTCTCAGTAAAGTATATAAACAAAATTATCATTTTCTATAAAATGGCCTTAACTTCATTTTATGTTTTTGTCAGCGTGATTATAGTATCCCTAGTTTCTCTCTTAGGAATTGTTTCTATCTTATTGTCAGAGAAAAAATTGGATAAATTGCTGTTGACATTGGTAAGTCTTTCCGCGGGGACGCTGCTGGGCGGGGCTTTTTTGCATATCCTTCCGGAAGCAGTGGAAGAGCAGGGCTTTACCATCATGGTCTCTTTGTCAGTTCTGGGTGGTGTTTTGATATTTTTTATCTTAGACAAATGTATCCGCCTGCACCATTGCGATGTTTATCCTTCTTATGTTCCGACCTTTCACTTGCATCACGGGCCGCATCAGCACCGCATCGGCCTATTGAATCTGACCGGAGATGCGCTGCACAATCTTCTTGACGGTTTAGTTATAGCCGGCGCGTATTTGGTAAACGTTCCTGCCGGCATCGCTACAACTATTGCAGTAGTCTTTCATGAAGTGCCGCAGGAATTGGCTGATTTCGGCGTCTTATTGTATGCTGGCTATTCAAAGCGGAAAGCTCTGATGCTCAATCTCCTTTCTGCTCTTGCCGCCGTTCTAGGCGCAATCATAGGTTTAGTGCTTGGGACAAGAAGCGAAGTTTTCCTAAAGTTTATCCTGCCTTTTGCTGCAGGGGGCTTTATCTACATCGCCGGTTCAAGCCTGATTCCAGAATTGCATAAAGAATGCGGCTGGAAAGAATCTCTTCTGCAGATAATCGCTTTCATCTCCGGAATCGGATTGATGTGGGCAATGCTGTTATTGGAATAATTTTATTGGATGGATTTTAACCATATTATCATTATTATTATTATAAGTTTATTTTTATGTTCATTATGATTATTCTAATTATTTTTTGACAATCCCTTGATTATTCTTTCAACTCTCCCATATACTTCTTCGGGGCTGCCGACACCATCTATCTTTCTCAAAAGCCCTTTATTGCGGTAATATCGTATCACCGGCTCGGTTTCCTGCTGGTACACTTTCAATCTTTTTTTTATTATCAGCGGGTGGTCATCCTTCCGCAGGATTAACCGCTTTCTGATTCTTTCCGGTGGCGGCAGATGTTTCAGGTGATAAGTCTTGCCGGTTATCGGATCAAGTCTTCGTTCAGACAAGCGTTCAATAATAGCTTTTTCAGGCAAATCCATATATATGGCCGCATCAATATCAAAATGTTTGATCTCTTTAGCCTGTTCTAACGAACGCGGAAAGCCGTCCAGAATGTAATCTTTTTTATTTCCAATCTCTAATTTTACTAATTCCACCACCAGTTTTGCCGGCACCAGATTACCTTGGTCGATGTAGAGCTTTATCTCTTTGCCTAATTTGGTTTTTTTATTGACTTCTTCTCTTAAAATCTCGCCGGCGGATAGATGGAACAGCTTAAATTTCCTAGATAATTTATCAGATACGGTACCCTTTCCGCTTCCCGGCGGACCTAAAATGATCAGTTTCATGTAAATCAGTCAACCCTTTTTATTATCTATTAAGAAAGATGACTATAAATATTTTGTCATGGCGGCCGCGTGAAATAGTAGTTAAATTTTAATAATTTATCGTATTATCTCCAAAAATGCCGGAAATTTGGGATTTGTGGCTGCCAGATAGTGCAGGAAAAGAATTTTTTTATCGTTTGGAGTTATTATACCGGAATATGTTCCCTTGCACTTTCTCTATCTACAATCGTCGTGTTGATTATGAAGAGCTGAAAACTAAGCCTCCAAGAAGAAATAACGCTGGAAAACAAAGTTTTGCGGCAGAAGTCCATAGGTGGGGCGGAAAGGAGTATTTAGCGCGGAATGTGCAATCTTACGCATATAATTTTGAATATAATACTGGTGAATTGCTGTACTTCGCTCGTCGTCCGGGAGATTTCAGTAAGGCGGAATTCCGCTGGTCTGATCCGCCGCAAGTAACATTTGAAGGCCCGGATATTACTACGCATCATCTTCGTAACGCCAAAGCAATAGCCAAAGAACTTAATTTTTTTCTTGAAGACGGGAGACAAAAAGCGGTCCTGCTTAAGGAACGGGAACGTTACGGGCGTTTTTTATCGCCGTTAGAGAAAATATTAGGGTCATAATTTTTGCGATTAATTCATCTGCTATTGCATTCTTCTCCGAACATATACAAAACAAACTCTTCGGGAGCAGTAAAACCTTCTCTTCTTATTCTTACCAATACGTCTAAAGCCATATCTTTTTTAGTGAAATCAGTTGTCGGCAGGTAAGTCAAGTTCGCTTCAATGCAGCCAGAATTGGGGTCCATTTCAGTTGCATTCGGCTGGTAACAGTCAACAAATATTTTGTTTTCTTTAAGGATGTCCATTGCTTCTTCGCCGAATTTTTGTTGCTGATGTCGGCAGGGTGAGCACCACCAGGCGCTATACCATCTGATTCCTGCCCTTTCATCATCTTGTTTCCATTTCTTATCAAATTCAACTACGCATTCGGCGATATCTAATGGAGAAAGATTTTTCCCGCTGGAACTGTTTTCAGTACTGCCGCCATAAGCGCCGACATTTGCTCCGCCATTCCCGTTCCCGCCGCTGCCGGCCGGATCAAGAACCTCAATAGGTCCGCAGCCTAATCCTGCTGCAGCAATGTAAGAAGAAAATAGTATTGCGGATAAATTTGATTTTAAACCCATAATTAGCACCAACAATTTGATTACAGACGCGTTTATAATTGTTATTAAACAATGGTTCCGACTTCAAAATTCACATGATTTGGTATGTTTGAAATGGTGTCCTTCCCCAGCAACTCTTATAAATAATCTCTCAAATAATCACCTCCGAATGTATCTGGAAAGATAGGTGTTCTCTTATTATGTTAACTGCGATAACTGAGCCATATAAACCTGTACATATCAAATCTATATTTCATCCGCTTCTTAATAGGTGGTTCTTCAGCAAGTTTAAGGATTTCTCATTGCCGCAATTGTATGGGGTCATGGAGATTCATTCACGAAAAAATGTGCTTATTTCTGCTCCTACCGGTTCAGGAAAAACGCTTACGGCTTTCCTTTCCATTCTCAACGAATTAGTGGATTCTTCAGAAAAGCAAATACTGGAAGATAAAGTGTATTGCATTTATGTTTCTCCGCTCAAAGCGTTAGGCAACGATATCCAGGTGAATTTGCTGGGGCCTCTCCGTGAAATCAATGAACTTGCCGGCAAGGATTTGGGCATCCGGGTGGGAGTAAGGACCGGAGACACTACTGCTGCAGAAAAATCAAAAATGCTGCATAAAACTCCGCACATTCTTATCACCACGCCGGAATCGTTAGCCATCATGCTCAATTCTCCTAAATTTAAAGAGAAGCTTACTGACGTGCAGTGGCTCATCGTAGATGAGATTCACGCTCTGGCAGAAAATAAACGGGGTGTGCATCTGAGCTTGACTCTGGAACGGCTGCAAAAAATATCTTCAGGATTATCCAGGGTAGGATTAAGTGCGACGATAGCGCCGCTGGAAGACATCGCCCAGTATTTGGTCGGCGCCGAGCGTGATTGCAGCGTGGTAGATATCCGCTTTCTGAAGGAGATGGATCTGAAAGTATTAAGCCCGGTAAAATGTTTGGTGGAAACTGAATATATGTTGAAACACCGAGCGATGTATGATTTGATTCACCAATTAGTTCAGGAACATAAAACTACCATTATCTTCACCAACACCCGGTCCGCTACGGAAAGGGTCGTCCACACACTGAAAGAAATGTTCCCCCAATCATATGCCAATAACATCGCCGCGCACCACAGCAGCCTCAGCAAGGAAGTGCGTTTCTCAACTGAACAAGCCCTGCGGGAAGGAAGTTTGAAAGTGGCAGTATCTTCAACTTCTTTAGAACTGGGAATAGATATAGGATATGTAGATTTGGTAATTTGTCTGGGAAGCCCCAAATCGGTAGCAAGATTCCTGCAGCGGGCCGGAAGAGCTGGGCACCATCTTAGTTCCACCATCAAAGCGAGAATCATCGTCATGGACCGGGATGATTTAGTCGAATGCGCACTGCTGCTCAAATCAGCGCTGGAAAAGAAGATTGACAAAGTCCATATTCCCGCCAATGCTCTTGATGTTCTTGCCCAGCAGATTTACGGCATCGCGATAAATGAAGTGATAAACATCAGTGAATTGTACCATCTCGTCACTAAAAGTTACTGCTACAAAGATCTGCCGTGGCAGGATTTCTTTGAAGTGATCAAATATCTTTCGGGAGAGTACGTTGAGTTGGAAGAGAGGCATGTGTACAGCAGAATATGGCACGATAAGGAAACGGGCGAAATCGGGAAAAAGGGCAGAATGGCGAGAGTCATTTACATGACTAACATAGGCACTATTCCTGAAGAAAGCTACATCACCGTCAAAATCGGTGAAGAGATTGTGGGAAAAATAGATGAAGGCTTCCTGGAAAGACTGCGTCCCGGAGACGTGTTTGTCTTAGGCGGAAACGTGTATATGTTCAAGTTTTCGCGCGGCATGACCGCGCAGGTAAGCGCTTCCGTCAACCGGCCGCCGACGGTTCCCAGCTGGTTCTCGGAAATGCTGCCGTTATCATTTGATTTGGCTCAGGAGATAAACCATTTCCGAAGGCTTATGGAAGAACAATTTAAAGCTCAAAAATCAGAAAAAGAAATTTTAGAATTTGTAAATAACTATCTTTATGTCGATGAAAAAGCGGCCTACAGCATATATCGTTATTTTTATGAACAGTATAATTACAGCCACATACCGTCTGACAGAAAAATTGTCGTGGAAACATATACGGACCGGGGAAGGACTTATATCATTTTCCAGGCTTTGTTTGGAAGGAGAGTAAATGATTGCCTGTCCAGGGCATTGGCATATGTCATTGGGCGGTCTCAGCACCGTGATGTGGAAATAGGCGTGACTGACAACGGGTTTTATTTGTCAGCCGAACAAAGTTTTAATGCCGTTAAGGCTCTGGAAGCGCTGAAACAGGAAGATTTCAGAGTCGTCCTGGAGAATGCGATTGAAAAAAGCGAAGTGTTAAGCAGGCGTTTCCGTCATTGCGCGGCCCGCGCGCTGATGATTTTGCGCCAGTACCAGGGCCGAACTAAGAATACCGGCAGGATGCAGGTAGGCAGTAAAATATTATTTAACGCCGTGAAGAAAATAAACAACAATTTTCCCATTTTGAAAGAAGCGCGCCGGGAAGTATTGGAAGATTTGATGGACTATAAAAATGCGCAGAAAATTATTGATGAATTAGTTTCCGGGAGAACCAGCATTATCGGAATGCATACTGATATACCCAGCCCGTTCGCCTTCAGCTTGATTGCGGGAAGTTACAGCGACGTTATAAAAATCGAAGATAAGCAGGAATTTTTGAAAAGAATGCATGAGATGGTCACGGCAAAAATCGCGCTGAAGGAAGGGAAGCGGATACTTAAAGAGAAACAGGAAGAATTTTCATATGCTTCCTTCTGGGAAGATATGCAGAAGAAACAGGAATCGGAAGAACAAGGCCATAAAGAGAAAATGAAACTGCAGGTTTGGGCCTTGAAGCATGTGCCTATATACATGAAAGAAGAGCTGATCAAGCTGATTGACAGCGGTTCCATGAGGAAAGATGTTTTTGATGAATGCAAAAATAACCAGAAAGAGATTGAACTAAACTGGCCGTCGGAACTGGGGGAATTTGTGCTCGCTAAAGTGTCTTCAGTCTGAGACATTTAGCTGGTAAAATTTATAAATCTATTCAGTATTACTTTTAAATGGTCCGGTGTTCATTTCGGAAGAGAATTATGCTGCTGGATGCATTTCGCGATTTGCCCATTCAGGCCTTAGATGATTTTAGGTTGGCTTACTTTTATCGCTCCCAATATGATAATTTAGCTGAAAGCGGTTTTGCAGAAGGTACCGGAAGCTGCTTAACAGCGGCGGTAATCCGGGCTTTAGCTTTAGGCATCGGTTTTAGATATTCGTATGATGAAATTAAATGCAATATGGGTATCGATGCCATACCCAATTCAAGTATAGAAAGTTATATCCAATCATTTGAGGAGATGGATAATACTGAATTCCGGACGCAGTTATATGGTGCGGCCACAAAGCTGCCAGGTTATAGCGTACAAACTTTTTTTGATTCATTGGAATGGTTCGGAGTGGATTATAATAATAAAGTGGTTCTTCGACAGGCTGTTGAAGAATCTCTGCTTAATTATGCCCGGACTGCTATGCTGGGCGCAAATGAATTTTGCGGTAGTGGACATGGCTCCCACTGCGAAGCTCCGGCATCATCTCGCGTTATAAATAAGGAAACCTCTGAAACTGTATCGCGGGAAAAAATAAATCTCGCTGATAATTTAATTGATTCTGTGGTTATAAGAGCTAGAAAACAGAGGGATTATTAGTTGATATATCCGCTTAAAATGAAATCAGTCCCATAAAAATTTCTGAGGTCTTGATATGATAATGGCCCAACATTCCATAATACATCCCTAATAACTGCCGTTTGTTTTTTTCATGGAATCTTTTTGGGAGATTCATTTCATTATATTTGTGGAACCTGGTTATCCACTCCCGCACACCATTGCGGGTAGCGGCAGGATTTTCATGATACTTCGGGATGATATATTTTTTTGATTGTATTTCTTCAGCTAGGCGGTCAGCCAGCATATGTTCATACGCCAGATGTTCAAATGATTCTTCTCCAAAATGTTCCAGAATTTCTTCTTTTGAAAGACCTGTAACTATGAGTTCCAAGTCGCCGGAGCGGAGAGTTTGGTTGGTGTCCATCGTAAAGCTCAATTTTCTACAAATTTAAACTGTTCGTATTGCAGAACTAACATTACTAATCCATCCGAGCTGCCGTCATCTTTTTCGCCATTTTCGTTTTCTGCGGCTATTCCCGTAACTTTGTATAAATCAACTAAATTCCTTTCCGGGAGGCCAAAAATAAAGTTTCTGAATACGGCTTCGTTTCTAAAGACATCGCTGAGTATTTCTCCTATTTCCGGTTCTCCCATGCAGTATCCGATGGTGTTTTTCATGTGGTAATATTTTTCCGGCCTATTTATAAATCTTCCTATCGTAGTAACTAACGGGTGACATTAAATAGCTTTTCCCACAAATATATTGTGCTTGTCCCGGACTATTCTCAGATTAATTTTCTTTTCATGCACGAAAGGGCATCCGGGAACGGAAATATTTCTTCCTTTAGCTGCCGCAACAGAACTGTTGGGAAATCTGTCCGGGCATTTAAGCACTGCCGTAATTATCTCCCCTTCCTCGAAGGGCTTAGGCATCTCTTTAGTTTTCCTGATGTTGAAATCTTCTTTGCTTAGCTTCAATTTAATCTTATATTTCTTTTCCCATTCTTCCAGCTGGGAATAAAATTTTTCCCAGGGAATATCTTCCGCCGGAATTCTGCCGGTCTTATATTTAAGGAAATTCTGTATCCCCAAGATGGGCTTGGCTTCCAGCGATTTGATGAATAGGATTATTTTTTCCATTTCCTCTTTGTTATACCCCTGAGTCAGGACCGGCGCGACAATAACTTTCATTTTCTTGGAGGCGTAAGCGATGACCTCTTTGACCTGATTTACATTGTAATTATTTGTTCCGGCGATGAGTTTTGCTTTCGCTTCATCAATTGCATCTAAAGACAGGTTCAATTGCAGTTTAGTATATTTGGAAATCCGGTCGATAATCTCTTTGCTGAGCATGGTTCCGTTAGTGTCGATGGAGATGGCGCGGACATTTTTTATTGCCTGCAGGTCAGCGAACAAATCTTCGATGTCGGCGTATAGGAAAGGCTCGCCCTGCACTCCGATATGCACTTCTATCGGTTCTGCGGCAAAATCAATCACTTTCTTCAGCTCTTCGACCAAATAATCTTTTTCCACCACGAAATCATGCTTCTTGCTGGACAATCCTTCGGAAATGGAGCAGTAAATGCAGTTTAAATTGCAGGAAGTTATGGGCTTGATTTCAATTATGGATGAGTTTCTGTACACGATGCCGAAAGCCACGTTGCCGATCAATGGTATTCTAGAATTCCGGTGGATGTAAGTCGCTGGATTTCCGGTCAGTTTGTTTTTCAGATGGCCAAAATATTTTGCTAATAGGAAGGAGAATTTTGTTTCTGCCTTTTCCTGGCTTATTTTAACGAATTCAATGGTGTGCGGATCTAGGATCGAAAATTTTGCTATTTTTTCAACTTCTTCTCTGGGAATAATCGTATAGAACAATCTAAGCAGGTTGACCTGAATATCCCTTTCTTTCTCCTGGAAGGATAAGGTGCTGTAGTGCAGTTTGGCCATGCCTTTTATTTTTGCTGCAGTTTTATAAATCTATTGCTTGACGTAATCCAACGGTGGTGAATTGAACTATAGCTTAAATCTGCAATAAAGTTTTAAAAGATGAGCGGCTATTGGTATGCGTGAGGGGTGGGCAGCTGTAATTTCATAGTCAGCAATATATTCGACCATGGAAAACATAAAGATAACTTTAGAGACCTTGTACGATATTCTTCGCAATGAGCAGAAAAAAGAGGACTTGCAGAAGCTGGATGTTTCTTTTTTCTTTGACGTTGCCGGTTATCTTAGGGAGAAAATGGCTCTTCTGGAAGCGAAACGCGGCGGGGAGAACATATCTGCTGCCGGCGAAAAAGAGAAATTAGAATATGAACTGCGCAGCATCAGGAGAATCCTCAAGGGATTGTATGAAAAACGTGAAAAAAAAGTGATCGACATCGCTCTGAACAGGAGCAAGACTGGTTCTGACATTATTGACACTAGTGCCATGCTGCGGGAAGAGAAGGAATTTTACAATTTAGTGCTTAATTCATTGGATCATTATCGGAGAGGAGTCTTGTTAAACCTGTTTCGTGGCGAGCTGCCGTCAGTCGATGGCCAATTGCAGCGCGCGGAACTCGCTTTGGAACAGAGAAAGGAACAAATCAAGGCTGAGCTGCAGCGTGCGCAGGAAGAACAGAATAATCAAGAACAAGAATATCAAGAACAGGATGACCAAGAACCGGATCGCCAAAAACGGGGCCCTCCAGATCCAATCAAACCAAATATCGAGCCGAATCATCCTCTGGCAAGAATAAAGTTCATCCACCCCACGCCCAGCTTTGTATGGAAAGATCTTAAAGTATACGGCCCTTTTGATCACGGGGAAGAAACAGAGATATTTCCGGAAGTTGCAGAATTATTAGTGAGGAAAGGAAGGGCGGAGAAGATTTAAAGATGGATGAGTCTCCGCAGCAGGAATTCAGTTGGTCTTTTCCTGCCGAGAGTGAAGAAGTGGAGGGATTAAAAAAAGATAGCGGCAGAGCTAAGATGGGTTCACTGACAATCGGCAGTATGTCTGTAGTTTATTTAAGCATGATTGATTATAATATTTTTTCCGGCTCATTGACTGATATTGCTAATCGATATAAAGCTGAGGGATTTGCAAATGACTACACTGGCTTTGGTTTAGCAGTTTTATACGCCGGCTTCTCTCTAACTTTTCTTTATATCAGCCGGCGCTGGGAAAGATCAGCACGACAGCAGTCAGCATTAGAACAAAAACTTTTTGAAAATGAGCAGGATGGGATATAATATCGGTGGGTTATAACATCGATAAACTATAATATAATATGGTGTTCAAAAAAATAATCACTGCTGACAATACTGAAACTTTTCTCAATGAAGAAGTTGGCGAGAGTTATCATTCTCAGACCGGCGCAGTAGAAGAGGCTCTGAATAAATATGCTGTCCCCTGTAAAATAAAGGAATTGGCTAAAATCGGCAGCATTAAGATCCTTGATGTCTGTTTCGGCATGGGATATAATTCGGCCCTGGCGGTCAGTATCGCTTTGAAAGAAAATCGCCATTGCGAGATAGAAGTGGTAGGATTGGAATACGACCGCAATATCATTTCCAAAATTCAAGAAGTGCATCCGCCCATCTCATTTTTCACCCACTACAAAAAATTGACGCCCGGCAATCTGGAATTAAGGCTGGGGAAAGTTTCCGTAAAAATCATTCTTGGCGACGCAAGGAAAACCGTAAAAGGATTGCCGAAAAATTATTTTGATGCGGTGTTCTTCGATCCGTTCTCTCCAAAAACTTCGCCGGAGATGTGGCGGGTATCTTTCTTTGGGCAGATGCATCAGGTGATGAAAAATTCTGCGATTTTAGCTACGTATAGCTGCGATGGAACGGCCAGGAAAAACATGAGCAAGGCCGGGCTGATGTATGATGACGGGCCTATCATGGGGAGAAGAGGTCCCGGGACTATTGCGACGAAATGGGTATGAATGCGGGCAATAGTAATATTATGCAAAACACCACTAATGAGGGGCAAAAT
>CAYHXT010000022.1:0-12683 GCA_964360675.1 uncultured Methanosarcinales archaeon | reverse complement strand
GGGAAAACAAGTAATTCTGATATTCATCAGAATTACAAGGGTTTCATATTAGCCCCAGCCGTCGCAATGCTTATAAACAACTAAAGCAATTTATTTGATTAAATCACAAAAAAGAGCTGGAAGATGGACCAAAAGTTTTTGATATTAATAGTTTTGTTATTCTTATTGAGCTCCTGCTCTTCACGGTATCCGACAGAACCTCCGCTTCCCGTTGACGGTTCTTTTCTTTCGCTGGAAGACGGCTTATCTTATTTTAATCCCGGTTCTATAAGCAATTTGTTAAGCGGAGCAGTAACCGCCGATTCAGTAGATGTTCCTTTATCAGATGCAAAATTCGTGTACAAATATTATTATATTTATCACGATGGAAAATGGGAAAAGAAATCTTTCAGCGGCGCATCTGAAAGTGATACCGGCTGGATTTTAGTTGGAAAAGACACTTTGACGGTGAAAAAATTATTTCAAGATTCGAATGGTTACGTGGCCGTATATTCCTGTTCCAGCCGCAGCTGCAGCGGAGAAGGATGGAAAGTTCATGAATTCGAATTTACTTCGCCGGCAACAGCCCCTGATGTTATGCCCGGTTCAACCGAAGCTGCTTCTCCATCTCAGCCGGCATTGAAACCAGTTATTTCTGGAAGCACTTCTACAAATCCGTACGGGTTTAAGCGAACTGGCCGTTTCAGCAGTTCTGCTGGGTCAAGGATACCTGTTGTTCTGGAATGTGTAAGCGATAGTAGTTGCAGTTATGGTTTTGCTTGTAACACCGCTTCAAATACTTGTAAACCCACTTATTGCGGTGATGATTATTTTCATCTTGCAGGGAGCCAAAGGTATCTCTGGCAGTTAGACTTTGAAGATCTTAATGATGACGGCTGGATTCTTGGCTGGACCGTTCCCGGACAATCTAATACAGCTAATGCAGGAATTCCTACTTTTCAATTAGATACTTCTGAAAAACGTAATGGTGTCCGTTCCCTTAAAATTTCGTCAAATAGCACTAACACTTCAGGAGTGATCAGTATAAGTACACCGTCAGCATTACGGATGGTCGCAGGTGAAACTTATACTCTTTCGTACTGGGCAAAAGCAGTTAATGAAACCAGCCTTACAAACCATATGACTGTGTTTATGATAATAGGAAATGAAACTGCGAGCGGGAGCATATCTTATTCAAATGTAGCCTACTGGTTTACGGCTTTTCCTACTGGTACGTATAATTGGACACACGTGATATCCAATTATACTGCACCTGCAAATCAAAATGCAATCACGCCCAATATTTTATTTCAGAATGGGAATGGCACGGTATGGCTAGATGATATAATGGTTCTGCCCGCTTTAGATTATAATTCATTGCCCAAAACTACCATTGATGTTGCCATGAGGGTATCTGATGTTGGAGAATCGCCGCACCATTATTTTACCCGCAGCAATTATACGGGTATAAAAGCAGTTTTGCATAATCGAAATGCTACTTCCGGGTCATATGAAGTTCAAGCAAAATTGTATTATTGCAACCAATTAGTACAGAGTTTTCAACAGGCCGTCAATGTTTCAGCTAACAGTACCGTAAATATTTCACTCTTCAATCTCAATACGTCTAGAATGTCATTAGGTGATTATTATTTTCAAGTAAATCTTAGTGAAAATAATGAAGTAATTGATTCAGTGGCCAAACCATTTGGGCTGCGATTAGATCCTACTCCTGACTTTTTATTCAGCATCGGAACATTTAGAAATTTGAATTCCTCTGATGCGCTTTCAGTAATGAATCGGCTGGAAGGAAATTATACTGCTCCATTGATATATGGCGGCGAACCGCCATCTTTTGTCGCTGATGCTGCTTTAAGTAAAAATATGCCTTTCATCATCCGAGTTATGCCTACGTTTACATATCTCCCTAAGAAAGGAGCGCACGGAGAAGCATTCAATACGTACACAAACGGCCTTTCTAATGATACCATGTGGTATGAAGCCGCCGAGCTGATTAAAACTGCAGTGCAATGGTCTAGCCATTTCCAAGGGTTTTTTCCCATCGTTTATACCAGTGACGATTTTAGCATACATGGTGGATGGGATTGGGCGGATAAGAACGTAGAAAGAATGTATTCTTTGTATGGAATCAACATATCTAATAATTCTAATTCCATTCCTGCCGAAATAAATAATACTGTTCCGGATTATTATTCTGTTGATGTTTTCACTTCAAAAACAAAAGGAAACATAAGTGTTAATGATTCCTGGCTGGTGTATAATCAATTCGTATCTAAAGATGTGCTTGGGACTTACAATCAAAGAGTTGTACAGAAAGTAGTAAATGCTACTTCAAATGCTAGGGTGGGGCCAATTCCCGGCGGGATGCAATGGCCGCTGTTTTCTATCAGCAATGGGCAATATCCGCCCTACAATTTTGGCAACAGCAGTTTTAACGGCGGAAATACCAGCTTTAATATGGTTTCGTATTATATGTATCTGAATTATTGGCGGCCGGAACTTGCTTACATCTACTGGACAGACATCGCTCGCATGGGAAGCAGGGATCTTCCGGTGTATGTCATGCCCGATGCGTTGATGACGGAAGAATCATACATCTGGAATAATTTTTATCTTCTTCTCGCAGCAGGAGTTAATGGCGTTTCTTATTTTGTTGATGATGACAGTTCAGATACCATCCAATTCTGGAATGTCACCAATCAAAGAATTGGGCCGATGATTACAAAGTATGGGTCATTATTTACCAAACTTCAGCCAACTACACGCCCCGTTGGCCTATTGTCGTCATTAAGCACCACTATTTATCATATCACCCATCCTTTAGATGATCTCTGCGCCTATGTTAATTTGCTTATGGCCCATGTTGATGTTGAACCGGTTTCAGAAGAAGAAATTCTTGCCGGACGGATGTCGCAATATAGCGCAATTATAATGGAAGACATTGATTGGCTCAGAAATGATGTGGTTCAAAATTTATCGTCAGCAAATGCTACCGGAAGCCCTTCAATAATCCGCGATAATAGGACTGAAGTGAATATCTCCGGAAGTCATGTTACCACCTGGCTGAATCTTAGTTTAGCTCCGATGGATTGTGCTACTAACGGAGATTATGCGCAGGAAAATCATCTCAGCCAAATACGTTCGGCAGTTGGCAGCGCAGTATCTCCTACGGTAATAATTGAAAATAACACCGTAATCTATAGAAAATATCAGGCTGGCGATGCATATTATTTCTGGCTTGTAAATGTGCATTCGTTTGAAGAATATCAGAAAGGCCTTGACTGGTTTACTTATCGCGGGGGGATTAGTAACACTACTGCGCAGCAAGAAGTGATTAACTATTTTGCAAACCGGAGCATTTACAATGGTTCTATCACTACTAATGTAAGTGTCCTTGTTCCTACCGGCATGACTGCAGTGGATGTTTTAAGCGGTTCTACACTCAGCGCTTCGTGGAATGGTAATTGGTCTATGTTTGATGTGACGATTCCGCGATTAGCAGGAAAATTAATAGCATTATATCCCGCTGCTCCAGATTCAGTAAGCATAAATTTTTCAAGTATCGTATCTTTGGGCTATCAAGCTACTTTAAGAACCAGCGTTCTTGACAGCGCTGGAAATTTAATCAGAGCAGCATTCCCTTTGTATGTAGAAATCATAGATCCTGCAGGAAGAACGCATTCTTATACGCGGTATACCGCAACAAATACTACTGGAAGTTATGATTTGCCGATAACTATCGGAGCTAATGATCCGACGGGAAGCTGGACATTAAGAGTAACTGAACTTTCAACAAACAAACAGAACTCAGTTGGATTTTCGGTGAGTTAAGATGTTTACTTAGCATGGAACCCAAAAAATCTTCAAAAAAACTTCCCCGCGCCAGAAAGTTTCTGCGGGCAGCAGTTAAGCTGGCTTTAGCCCTTCATGCTGGAACGCAGGCCAATTATTGCCTTACCGGCAGCCAAAATAACGAGCAAAGGGCGGCCTTTGAAAAAGAGTTTGGTTTTTCCGTGCAGGGTTTTAAAGAAGATCTTGAAGATGAAAATCAAAACCTGTCTAAGATCGCCAGCGCAGTCCACAAAGAGCAGCTTGAAAAACAGTTTCATCTCAGTGCTATCAGGGTAAGTTCGGAACATTATTGGAGAAAATCGATCCCCGGCCAGCTGGAACACATTGTCATAAAAGGCGGGGAAGCGTATGACGGGATAAATTATCCTTTCGCCGGGCGGATCTATCTTGACGACGATTTTTCTATCTACACCGTTAACCACGAAATTAAACATGCCAAAACTGACTGGCTGATGCTGCATCATCCTGAATTTGAGGAGCGGTGGCGCATTTCAGCGCTCGATGCAGGCGGGAATTCTCTTTATTCCGGCTACGGCGCCAGGATATTTCCTAAAATAAGATTGATCGGTGATTATGTGGATGAAGAGGCCTTCAGCGGCACGGAGAATGAGAAGTTAGGGTTCGTAAGCAGCTATGCGCGGGTGTGTTTTTATGAGGATGTAGCAGAAGTGAGCGAAATGGCTGAAAGGCCGTATTCCGTATATGCGTTTGCGCGGCTGCTTTATGAAGATAAAAATGAAAAAATAATCAGCAAAGTTAATCTGGCGCAGGAATACGGCCTTATCCCGGCAGAGTTCTCCGAATATATTGCCGTGCTGAAAGCGTTTAATGAAAAAAAAGAATCAGCTGATGCTTCGGATGCGCTACTAGATTTAAGCGGCGATTTTCTGGCCAAGCATCCAAATAGTGTTTACAAAATAATTATCCACGGCGAAAGGGGTAAAATTATGGAGAATAAGGAACAGCGCAAGGAAGCGGTGGAAGAATACCGGCTCGGCCTAAAAGCAGAATATAAAGACCCTAGTTACTACCCGGATATTATTTCCAGCATCTCCAGCTGTTATGAAAAAATGGGAGATGATGAAAAAGCAGCTTTGTATCAAAAGGCGAAAGAAATATATGAAGCAGGATGGAAAGCAAATGATGTCCGTATTGCGGTGTATGGGGCAAATGATTTTCTGGAAGAGAATGGAGAATAATATTAATGTTACTCCATTACTCAACGGTTACTGATTTTGCAAGACAAAGTAACTCTGCGTTGCTTCGTTCGTTGCCTTGCAAAATTCTACTCAACAGTAACAGATTTTGCAAGATTTCTGGGCTTGTCTATATCGCACCCTTTCATATCGGCGATATGGTATGCAAGAAGCTGCAGAGGGATGACGCATAACAGCGGATAATAAATCTCTTCCACTTTTGGAATATAAATTACGTCGTTGCTTATTCTTTTGATATCGGCATCTCCTTCAGTGGCAATAGCAATTATCTTCCCATCTCTCGCTTTTATCTCTTCCATGTTGCTCAATGTTTTCGCATACACCGAATCGCGGGGGCAGATGGCTATCGTCGGCATCTCTTCCGAGATCAAAGCGATCGGCCCGTGTTTCAATTCTCCGGCAGGATATGCTTCCGCATGGATGTAAGATACTTCTTTCAATTTCAATGCGCCTTCTAATGCTAACGGATAATTTCTGTTTCTTCCGATGTAAATAAAATTGTGGTATAAACAATACCGCCGGGCAATCTCTTTTATATGCTGATTCAAAGCGAGAATATTTTCTAAATTAAACCTCAGTTTGGAATGGTCAAATTCTGTTCCTGCCAGATGATGAGCCAGTTTGTATATGATAATCAACTGGGACATGAATGCTTTAGTTGAAGCAACGCCAATCTCCGGGCCTGCTCGCGTATATATAATATGGTTTACTTCCCTGGCGATAGTGCTGTCCACAACGTTGATTATGCCCAGAGTCCTGATGCCTTTTTCTCTGGCTAAACGGACAGCAGCCAACGTATCTGCGGTCTCGCCGCTTTGTGATATAGCAATCACTAAATCATTTTTGTTGAGCAGCGGTTCTTTATAGCGGAATTCAGATGCAATTTCATAAACTACCGGAATTTTGGCTAATTCTTCGATGGCATATTTTCCCACCAATCCAGCGTAACTTGCCGTTCCGCAGGCCACCATGATAATGCGTGAAATATCTTTTGGAATGACAATAGGTACTTTAAGCGTTTCCTGCGCAACTTCCGGCTGTTCAAATATTTCTTTGAGCATGAAATGATTATATCCGTGCTTCTGTGCTTTTTCTACATTCCAATTGACTTCTTTGATATCTAATGGCTGTTCTTCTCCGTTAAAGTTGAATATTTCCACACTATCCGCGGTTATTCTGGCCAATTGAAAATCATGCAGGTAAATCACGTTTCGAGTATGTTCAATGATGGCCGAAACATCGGAAGCAAGAAAGTTTTGATGAGTTCCGATGCCCATCACCAGAGGGCTGCCGTTCCGCGCGCCGACCACCTCTCCGCTGTTATTTTTGATGGCGCAAAAAGCATATGCGCCCTGTAATCTCTTAGTAATATTAAGTACTGTATCTTTTAAGTCGCCGTTATAATTATGGGCGATGAGATGGACAATAACTTCAGAATCAGTATCGGAAGAGAATTTAACGCCTTGGTTCCGCAGTTCCTCTTTCAGTTCCAGATAATTTTCAATGATGCCGTTGTGGACGACTGCAAATTGATGTGATTGATCAGTAAAGGGGTGGGCATTCTGTTCTGAAGGTTTTCCGTGAGTCGCCCAGCGGGTATGGGCGATGCCCATGGTTCCCGATAATGTTTTAGTCTTGAGATTTTCAACCCGGCCTTTTACTTTATTAATCTGGATGCGGTTATTTTCGATGATGGCAATTCCTGCAGAATCATAGCCGCGATATTCCAGGCGTTCCAATCCGTTGATGAGAAAATCGTAAGCCTCTTTTTCACCGACGTATCCGATAATGCCGCACATGCAGAAGAAAATTATTTTTTTTAATTTAAGAAGCTTGTGAATTCTGAGTAGTGAAGAAAGATTTTCATGCAGCATATTATTCAGAAATCTTTATAAACCAGCTGCCGTTCCAATAAAAAATACCAATGAGTTGGGTATCATGTCAACGAGGTAGACAATTCTAATCGTTGCTACCAGAATAATAAAATCATAAAATAGTTGAGGTCGGACAAAATGACTAATGAAGCGAAAGTATTGGAAGCCGTGGAGATTGCCCGAACTACGGGGAAAATCAGAAAAGGCGCAAATGAAGCTACCAAAGCTCTGGAAAAAGGCAGCGCTAAGCTGGTAGTATATGCGGAGGATGTCAGTCCTAAGGAAATCATCATGCACCTGCCACTGTTATGCAAGGAAAAAAATGTTCCCTGTTTTGGTGTTTCTAAGAAAGATGATTTAGGCGCAGCTGCAGGCTTGGCAGTTCCTACTGCGGCAGTAGCGGTTGTTAAAGAAGGAGAAGCAAAGTCAGCAATAGAAGCTTTGGCTAAATCTCAATAAGGTGAGCCGAGATGGGTAAAAAAACACCAGAAACAAAGGAACAAACAAAGGAACAATCAAAGGGACAGGCTGAAGAGATACGCGTAGAAGGCGAAATAAGATTCTCTCCTGGTTATGCGGCAGAGGTCAAAGAATTAGTGACTCGCGGCGGAAGCCGTGGCGAATTGACGCAGGTAATGTGTCAAATACTTGACGGTCCGGATAAAAATAAAGCTATCCGCAGGAACGTCAAAGGGCCGGTAAGAATCGGCGACGTACTGATGCTTCTGGAAACAGAAATCGAAGCGCAGCGTATCGGCGGCCCGAGGCGCGGCGCCAGGAAGTAGGTGAATCATCAAATGGCTAAATGTTCATTCTGTGGAGAACAAATCGAGAGAGGAACCGGAAAAATGCTGGTATATATCAGCGGCAAGATTGACTATTTTTGCTCCACTAAATGTGAAAAAAATCTTTTGAAACTGGGGAGAAGGCCGGTTGACGCGCGCTGGACTGCAATTTCAAGAGCAGAGCGGAAAAAAGGTAAAGGGGCGTAAGTAAGAGATGCCGCTGGATTTTCAAATTTATCGTGGTAAAGAATATTTTTCTTATGAATCGGCTTATGAATTGACGAGGTCTCAATCATGATTGAACGTACTCTCGTCTTACTGAAACCGGATGCAGTCAAGCGCGGCCTTATGGGTCGGATCACTTCCCGCTTTGAAGATGCGGGATTGAAAGTGGTGGGTGCAAAGATGTTGAAGATTAACGAAGAATTCGGGAAAAAACATTATTCTGACATTGCGGCAAGAAGAGGAGAAAAAGTATTGAACGTCCTGATCAAATTCATGACTCAGGGGCCGGTAATGGCCATGTGCCTGGAAGGGATCAACGCCGTTGAAAATGTGCGTAAAATAGTCGGAGGCACAGAACCGAAGAGCGCGCTTCCGGGAACTATCCGCGGTGATTTCGCACATGTCAGTTTTGCTCATGCAGATACTCAGGGAAAAGCTATCGAAAATCTCATTCATGCTTCCGGAAATGTGGAAGAAGCAAAGCAGGAAGTAGCGTTGTGGTTCAAAGCGGAAGAATTACATAATTATAAGACGGCGCATGAAACGCATGTGTTTTGAATGTTAAAAATTAAACTCAAAAAATCAAACTAAACTATTTGAGAGGTTACAAGTCACAATGGCAGGAGAAAAAATGGTTGATCGGGTAATGAGGATTACCCAAAATCCCAAACAGATCCGTAACATCTGTACTAGTGCCCACATCCACCACGGGAAAACCGCATTTACCGACAATCTGTTGGCGGCCGCAGGAATGATGTCCGCTAAGGCTGCAGGGGATCTGGAACAGGGCATGGCTACCTGGCAGCACGCAGATGAGCAGGAACGGCTGATGACTGTAGATGCAGCAAATGTTTCTATGGTCCATGAATTTAACGAACAGGAATTTTTGATTAATCTTATCGACACTCCCGGACACGTTGATTTTGGCGGTAATGTTACTCGGGCCATGAGGGCCGTTGACGGGACAGTAGTATTAATATGCGCTGTTGAAGGCATCATGCCTCAGACGGAAACAGTAGTGCGTCAAGCTCTTCGTGAGCGGGTTAAGCCGGTATTATTCATCAACAAAGTTGATCGGCTGGTGAAGGAATTAAAACTTTCTCCCGAGAAAATAGCAGAACGGGTTATGAATTTAGTAGTGCTGTTTAACAATCTGATTGGACGCATCGCTGAACCGGAATATAAAGAAAAATGGAAAGTAAACGTTCAGGACGGAAGCGTCGCTTTCGGGAGCGCGCGGGAGAACTGGGCTTTGTCATTTCCTTATATGCACAAGAAAAATGTTAAATTTGCCGACATACTGCGCATTTATGAACTGGAAGAGCAGGAAAGAAAAGATTGGGTATGGAAAAATGCGCCCCTGAATGAGGTAATCCTGGACATGGTAATTAAACATCTCCCTGATCCGGTTGATGCGCAGAAATATAGGATTCCAAAAATATGGCATGGAGAAAAAGATTCAGAATTTGGAAAAGATGTATTGACTTGTAATCCCAATGGAAAACTTGCTTTCGTCATCACCAGAATAGTTATTGATCCTCGTTCCGGAAAAGATATTTCTGCCGGGCGGCTGTTCAGCGGCACTATCCGCAGCGGTATGGAAGTGTATCTTAACAATGCCAAGCAGAGGCAGCGCATCCAGAACGTATATATCTACAACGGAATAAAACCGGAAATCATTGAATCGCTGCCTGCGGGAAACGTGCTGGCTATTTCAGGCGTGTTAGGTTTTGCCGGAGAAACTATTACTCTTGAGCCGGAGCAGATGTTTGAAGAGCTGAAACATATTTTTGAACCGGTTATTACCAAAGCGATTGAGCCCAAAAAATCGGCAGATCTGCCTAAGCTCATTGAAGTTCTGCGTAAAGTCAGCCGGGAAGATCCTTCCGTAAAAATTGAAATCAACGAAGAGACCGGCCAAAACCTGCTGCACGGGATGGGAGAACTGCATCTGGAAATTATTGAAAACCGGATTATTACCGAGAAGGGCGTGGAAGTTAAAACTTCGCCGCCGATTGTAGTGTACCGTGAAGCGATTACCAAGAAAAGCCCGGTCACGGAAGGTAAATCTCCCAACAAGCACAACAAGCTTCAGTTCATGGTCGAGCCATTGGAACCGCAGATAGTCAACGGTATCAAGGAAGGCAGAATCCGCCAGGGTAGATTTAAGAAGAAAGATGAAGAATTGATCGCTTTTCTTCGTGACGAATGCGACTGGGACGCGAAAACTGCGGGCATGGCTAAAGCCATATTTAACGGAAACTTGTTTATGGATCAGACCAGGGGTATTGTTTACATAAACGAGATTATGGAATTAGTGCTGGACATGTTTGAAGATGTCATGAAACAAGGGCCTTTATCACGTGAGCCGTGCATCAACCTGAAAGTAAGTTTAATCGACTGTACTTTGCACGAAGATGCTATTCACAGAGGTCCCGCGCAGATGTATCCTGCGGTTAGGGAAGGTATCCGTGGAGCGATGATGCAGGCTGGTCCGGTAATGTATGAGCCGCTGCAGATAATGCGGATAGAAGCGCCGACTGAATATACTGGGGGCATTTCCAAGTTAGTTTCTTCTAAGCGCGGACAGCTGCTGGACATGACGCAGGAAGAAGATCAAGTAGTAGTAGTAGCTAAATTGCCGGTGGCAGAATTGCTGGGGTGGAGTTCCGACTTGCGTTCTGCGACGGAAGGCCGGGGCAATTCTTCATTGATGGACCAGATGTTTGAGCGTCTGCCGATAGAATTGCAGGAGAAAGTGCGGAACCAGATCATCCAGAGAAAAGGATTGACTGCTGGAGAGCTGGGCGCGTAAGTATTTTTTTATTCTTTACAAATGGAACAGTTAATCATGAATAAACACAAATTTAAATGGACTATTTTTACATTTATTTGTTATGTAATTCTAATATTTCTTTGTTTCAAAATTGTTTTTGATATTACTCCAACAAGTGCAACAGTTCAAAGTTTTTTGAACGAAAATAGTTGTAGTCTATCAGCCACTGAGACCAATTCAGATGAGGAATATCCTTGTGCTCACTATTTGAGAAGGCATACTGCAACAATATTTGGTCAAATAATTAACGCAGGGTTCCCTTTATATGCAACTAATCCTTTTGGATATTTTGATTACGACCCAACTCCTAATGAATTTGGATGCGCTTTAACTAATTCCTGCAATGAAGATGAACATACTTATGTTTTTGTAGTTACGCGGGACAAGGGACCTTTAGTATATAACCCTGTAAATGGGAAATATATTGGAAGTTATAATGCCTTGATGTTAAATAAAGGGTGTGATTTTCAAATTAATGGAAATCGGATATTCTCAAGTCAATCTAATAAAGGTAAGTTGGGTGCTGAGAGTGTAATTTGTGATATTGAGAAAACAACAAAAATGGTTGAAGAATTAGAATTAAAGCAGAAACTTAAGTGATTTACATGTATCTAAAAGTAGCAAGAAAAATTCCATTTGATTTTGATATATTATCTTAACCCCCCTCTCGGTTTAGACAAGGAATTCGGCTTTTTTTTAAATATATTTGGCTGTTAAGTCTTATGAATCTGGGAAAAGATTAAGGAAAAAATGTTTTATAAGCCATTAATCCTGTCGCTACTGCTCCTATAACAGAAGCTACAAATAGCATAACATCTAAAAAGTTTATTTTTCTTTTAAGTTCTAAAATTGATTTTTCTAAATCTCCTGTGCATCTAACAAGTATCGCCATTTGTATTTTACCATAATGTGGTGAATTAGGAGAAGCAGTAGAATTTAGGCTTTTTAGTAATTCTTCTTTACTTTTCCCTCCTATAGACTCATTTTCCATTTTCCTCAATTATATTTAAATATTGCCGATGGCATTTTTAATTGTGCCGGTTATTTTCGGTTATTTTTTTCAATCCTTTCTTGATAAGCCATATAACCACGGAATTTTTACAAAGGCTCTCCAACAGCCGATATTACCTGCCGAATTTAACAGCTAAGGATTAACAAGAACCAGCTTCGCTTTTATTTTGTTACTTTTTATATATTTTTGTGTAATTTTGAGCAAAATTTATAAACTTTATATATTTTAAGTAACATAATGATGATCTACAATCCTCAAAACCAGAAGGTACTCAAAGAGAGGATAAGGCTAGCTGAAGAGCTTTTAAGCCAAATTCCTGCTAAATATTGTTTTATTACTGGATCTTTCCTATACAAAGAAAAATACAATGATATCGATGTTTTTGTGATTTCCAGGAGCAAGAAGGAGTTTAAAGTAAAAAATGAAAAGGTAAAAATAACAATTATTGATTTTAATGACCTGTATTCATTATTCTATCATTCTGTGTCTAAAAGCTGTATAGCCAAGAATCTCCTTCCTCAAAGGCCATTGAAAGCCACTATCTCTGATTATTGGAATGTCATCAACGAAGCGATACCTACACTTATGAACGAAAAAGATATGTTTCATAAAAATGTGCGTTTCTTGATCCTATACACTGAATATTTTAGGACTGGTGAAGTGCTGGATACTTTTCAACTTGCTCAGAGGATAAGCCAGTTTAAGGATTATAAAGAGATTCTCCAATATCTTAAAGATGAAGTAGGTTTAATCGTCAGTAAAAATATGAAACTTTCTTATGCAAAAAGGTTTTTTTATACCCAAGCAGGATATTACAAAGATTTAAGGGGATATGATGCCCAAAGTTTTTTATACGGGTTGGCTCACGACGCTGTGAAAACAGCT
>CAYHXT010000021.1:0-13938 GCA_964360675.1 uncultured Methanosarcinales archaeon | reverse complement strand
CGCGTAATCTTGATCTTCGCAATTCATAACGCTCATACTTCTGGACGTAATGCGGTCTGAACCATTCGATGGTCGCAGACTTGTTGGTGTCTTTCTTAACTACCTTTCCGGTAAGCAATTCTTTTTTAACCACCAAACCGCCGGTAAAAGGGCAGTTTTTATCGTAGTACAAACTATCATGAGCCCGCTCGGGAGCGGGAATTCCCAACACTTCTTTCTTTATGTTTGCCATTGTTTATCCTTTAAGCCTGTCTTCAGGCCGTTTTGCAATGTTTTCTCCGAAAATTATCTTTCCGGATTTCACTAACTTAAAGACGATTATTTTCTTCATCAGGACCGCTTCTTTACCGCCTTCCTGAAGCACCTTTATCGTCTCTCTGGTTTCGTCGATGACTTTCCCCCGGATTCCGGCATTAATTTTGTTTTTGGAATCTACTACTTCTATTTCTTCTCCAATTAATTCGTGGGGAAAAACTTCTTTCCGAACCATGTGATTCACTGCCCCACCGAGATTATTAAATCCCGATGATTAAGCAACTTCGATAGTCTCCTCGGGAAACCCGAGTTCTACCAGGACCGCTTTCATCCTTGATTTGTGATCGCCCTGAAGTTCTATTTGCCCGCTTTTGGTAGTTCCGCCGCAGGCGAACTTCGACTTCAAGATCTTGAATATCTCGTTGATGTTTGCTTCTTTCTGTATGCCAATTATAACGGTATATTTTTTTCCAAACTTCCGTTTTTCTATGGTCACGCTTATTTTTTGCTGCTCACGAGCAATGACTTCGCAGACGCACAAGTCCTCTGGAAGCCCGCATTGATTACATACCCCAATCATTCTATTGTTGCTGCCACCCCTTCTGTTTAAGCACAGTTAATATTCTGGCAATATTCTTTTTTGTTCTTTTTACTTTCCCAGAACTGGCGGTGCCAGTTCCTGCTCCCACTTCTATTTTAAATTTCAGGAGTTCCTTTTTAAATTCTCGTAAGCGATTTTGTAGTTCAACTGCGGACAGCCCTAAAAATTCTTTCATTACTTTCATTCTCCTTTCGCCCCGGCAGTTTCATTCTTTATTTCTATAGTTTCATCCTTAGCTTCTGCCAGCCCATCATTTGCTTCATTATTATCTTCAGTATTATCTGCGGTGATTTCTTCAGCTTCTTTAACTTCTTCCGCTGCCGGCTGCGGTGACTCCTTTACTTTTTCTTCTTTGGCTTTTTTTCTGCTGGCTCTTTTTCGCGGCGAAGATTCTTTCCTGGCCGGTTTTTTTTCTTCTTTGGCTACTGCTACTTCTTTAGCCTGTTTAGGCTCTTCAAGGATGGTGGTCCTATCCGGAAGTATGATATCTGGCGGCATAATCGCTACTTTCACGCCGATGATACCGCTCTTCAGCAAAGCCGGCCTTTTTGCGGTCCGTACTGAGAGAGCTACATCGCCGCACTTCTTCAAGTACCCCGTATAAAATCTCCAGCTTTTTGCTCTGGCGCTGGGAACTTTACCCGAAATAATTATTTCTACGCCTAAAGCTCCGGCGTTCATGACATTTTCCATCATTTTGTGGCCAATTCCTTTGAAACGGGCTGATCCAAAACGCTCCAACGATGACACAATCCTTTCAGCAACTACATTGGCATCAAGAAAAATATTTTTAACTTCGTTGATTTCGATTTGAGGATTTTCCAGATTGAATTTTTCTTTTAATGCTTTAGTGAGAGACCTGATGTTGGCTCCTTTTGAACCCACGATTAAACTTGGCCTGCTGGTGTTGATGACGATCTTTTCTCCGAGAGGAATTTTCTTCAATGAGATGCTGGAGATGCCCACGCTGCCGAGCATTTCCCCGACGTACTTACGAATAAAATATTCCCTCGTTTTCTGCGCTATGAATGTTCTTTCAATCATTTTCTTCCACCTGCTGACCGTAATGAGCCTTTCTTTTTAAGCTGTTCATATAATTCTGAAACGTCATTGGTTTCCTTCTGCTCTTTCTCGCGCTTTTTTAATTCGGCTGCTTTCTGCTGCGCCCGCCGCAATAATTCCTCTGAAGACGGCTCAGCATTGTGAACCGGCTTTGCAGACTTAATTTCCGGTTTATAATCTTGTTTCTGGGCTTCTTGTTTCTGCAATAATATAGAATCTTTTTGCAGCTGCTCTTTTTGCGGCGACCATTCTTTTGCAGCCGGCTTTGTTTCTGTTTTAGCATCCGCTTTTATTTCAGATTTTATTTCCTGCTCTGCTGCCGGAGCGGCTTCTTTAATTTCTTTTGCCGCCGTTTCTTTTGCCATTGATTCAACCTTTTTAGCTTCTGCTTTTTTCTTGGCAAACTTCTCCCGCACTTCCACTTCTACGTGAGTCCGTTTAGTTGCGCCCCTTTTCCGGCCGCCGGAAAATGGGATTGAAGCCCTGTTGGCTAAAATTTTAGTTATTTTCAAATTAGAAACATCTAATCCTTTTGCCTGCGCATTGGCTTCGACTGATTTTAGCAGGCGCAGAATTTCTTTTGCTGCTTTCTGTGGATATCTGCCTGCTGACATTCCAGCTTTATGAGCTATATTCATAGTCGATCTCTTGTAAGGAACTGCTCTCTTCAATAAAGAAACTTCTTCTATAAACCTCTTCGCGTAGGAAATATCTTTATATCGCAAAGAGCGGCAGATTTCCACGCACTGCTTGGTAGACACTGGCAAATTCAATGCCCGGGCTACTGCGATATGCCCGGAATCTGTTGAAGCTGTTTTTTTTGCCATTTCCTTACCTTGCTGAGATTGCTTTACTTGATCTTGTTGCGCCGACACCCGCTGCACTGTGAGTAACGCCTTTTCTGGTATGCGAAAATTCTCCTAAATAATGCCCTACCATCTGTGCGCCGATAATAACCATAAGATATTCCTTCCCATTGTAAACCCGCAGAGTTTTACCAACCATCTGGGGAATGATAACTAAGTCCCGGTAGTGAGTCTTGACATTATTATCACCGGCAGCGATTCTTTTTATCAATGCTTTTTGCGCATCTGTAAATCCGCGCTTCAATGACCTTCTCTGCCTTGAAGTAGTCAATTCCTTAAACTGCTCTAAGTCCATATTCTTTAACTCTTCTTCCGTTTTTCCTTTCCAGGTGAATTCCTTAGCCATTTTTGATTATTTTTTCTCCATTTTTTGTCTAAATTCTTCCCATGAATGCGGGGACATATATTGTTTGGCGATAGTTAATATTTCTTCGTAAGTGTGGCATGTCTTTCTTGGCAAGCTTCTTGATTTTTTGCGCCGCGCCCTGCGGGCGCTTCCTGCGCAGAAATCAAGTCGTTGCTTGATTTCTTACGTACCCCACGAGCGGCGCCATAGTAATAAAGATTGCTGTAGCCATTAAGGTCTAAGCTATAACTACTACAGCCAAACCACGCCGCCCTTTTTGGGGTTGCTTTTCTGCTACTTGCTGTTGGTGTCCAGATGTACGGACGTTTTCCGCTGAATTTCTGCAGCACTTCCACCACTTCATCGACATCCGGATGTTCAAAAGCAGTCTGCACTACTTTCTGCCAGTCGTCATCCTTCACTAAAATATCCAAATAGCCCTCTCCTTCCGGAATAGCACACGGAATAACGCGAGTTTCATCTCCTAAATGAGTAATGGTATTATTGCTTTGATAACCAAATATTGTGCCTGTGTACAACCAAGATTCTAACAAATCTTGCAATAGGCCTTTTGAAGCATGATGGTTTTCTTTCTGCAAATGATGTATAAAAACAAAATATTCTGGCAAAGTGGGAAGACGTTTTCCCAAATAAGCTAAATAGCTCATCCACTCTTGCTGGGTTTTTAAAAGATATTTCCCGTCCTCGCCCCTAACCGCTTCGCCGTCCAAGGCCAGATTACCTAATACGATCGGCTCAACGGTTCTTTGTTCCAATGAAGTTTCAGTTTCCATTTTCATTTCTTCCTTCTACCCGTTCTTCGCGGCGCGATCTTGCCTACTTTTCTTCCCGGCGGAGCGCTTCTCGGCGACTGCGTCGGCCGTCCTTTCACGTGGGAACATTTTCCGCCGAATGGATGATCTACTGCGTTCATGGATACTCCGCATACGTGCGGATATAATTTGTTTCTGGCCCGCATCTTATGATAATGCGTTCCCGCTTTCAGGAAGGGTTTTTCTATTCTTCCGCTTCCCGCTAAGACGCCGATGCCTGCTCTGCAGCCCGGAAAAAATAACTTTTCTTTCTTTGAAGGCAATTCCACCCGTACGGCTTCTTCCGTCTTGGAAATTACCCTCGCAAATGAGCCTGAAGCCCGCACTAATTTGCCGCCGTCATACGGATTCAATTCAATATTATGGATTAATGTACCTTCAGGAACATCGCGTAAAGCCATGACATTTCCCATTTTTACTTCCGTACTCTGTCCGATTGATATTTCATCGCCCACTTTAATGCCTTCGGGAGCAAATGCCAGCCCCTTTTCTCCATTTGGGTAAGCAACTTCCATCAAAGGAGCGCTATGCCCTGCGCAATGAATTATATCAGTGATTTTTCCATTAGTCTCTATGTGGCAATGCTTGACTGCTCCTGCAAAGCGGTGGCTGGGCGAACGATACGTTGGTGTGCCGCGTCCACGGCGCTGCTGTATTAGTTGTTTACCCATCTTATATCAGCCCCAAGTCCGCGCTCACATCTGAAGCTAAATGTTCCGGGCTTAATTTCACGTGCGCTTTTTTCACGCCGGTAAATGAATTGTCCATGTTTACTTTCACAACTTTGACATTGTACAGCTGTTCGATGGCTTTTTTTACATCAGCCTTGGTCGCTTTCGGCGAAACCGCAAACACTAACTTGTTCTGCAGTTCAATCATACGTATATTTTTTTCTGTTGCTAAAGGATACTTGATTACTGCATAAGGATCGAAAGCGTCTTCTGCTGCGGCGGCCTTCCGTACATTTCCTGCTGTGACTTTCTTTGACGTTTTCATGCGAATAATTTTTCTTCCGCTAATTTCTGCACTGCTTTTTCTGTCCATAAGGTGATCCTTCCCGCATCTGCTCCCGGAGCCAGCAATTCTGCATTCAAAGCCTTGACTTCAACTGCATCTACGCCGGGAATGTTCTGCGCTGCTTTCAATAAGGAACACTTTTCGCCGGTAACTATAAGGACGCCTTTTTTATGCTGATATTTTCTGCCCCGCGCTTTTCCAATGCCGGCGCGAACTTTCTTCTGCGCGGAACGCGTTAATTCTTTATCCAGATCCAAATCTATCAGTAATTTTTCTACGTCCGCGGTCTTAGATAAACTTTCTATGCTCCCGGTAATCACAAAAGGATACGCTTCCGGGACTTTATGCCCTCTTTTTGCTACAATATCCTTATGCACCGTTGCGGCGATGGCAGAACGAATAGCTTTCCTATTTTCCTTCTTGTTAATTTTCCGTTCCCAGATTTTCTCTGCCTTAGGGGGATGAGAACGATGGCCGCCCCTTGTTTGAGGAGAAAATGCTCCAATCCAACCGAACCTTGTTCCTCGGCGAGAAGTTATCTTTCGGTTAACTCTGCCGATACCCAATCCGTAACAGCCGCGGTACTTTCGCCTTCGTTTGCTTAATTTAGATGAATGCCGTAATCCTGCTTCCTGATTTGCGCCGTGCTGCTGCCGCGCTTTGCTCTGCAGAGAATGTACTGCCCGCTTAATCAAATCCGGCCGGAACTCTTCGGAAAACTGGCTGGGTAAAACTAGATCTCCGGTTTTCTTATTTTGGGTATTTAATAAAGGCAGTTTCATTTTATGATTTCATCGAAATATAAGTTATTTGCGGCACTTCTTTAGTTATAGATAAATTAGGCCTGATTGGTTTCATAAGCAATACTGCTCTTTTTTTGGAACCGACAACGGAACCTTTCAGCAAAAGATAATTGTTCTTCAATAAGCCATACTTTGACACGCCGCCGGAAGGAGTGATTTCTGCGCCGCTTTTTCCTATTTTCAATATCGGCTTATTATAATCAGTCCGCAAATGATACCCCATTTTACCCGGCTGGGCAACACTGTAACGAACCCGGTTAGGATGCCAGGGCCCAAGAGTTCCTATACCCCGCTTGGTCTTTTCAGCTTTATGCTGCCGTATGGGAACGCCAAAACGTTTTACGGTTCCTTGAAAACCTTTCCCTTTGGTAATTCCGTGAACATCAACTGAAACTCCCGGCTCAAACACATCTTCAACTTTGATTTCTTTGCCTAACACCTGCCGTGCATAAGCCAGCCTTTCATCTTTGCTTCCGCCGATAGCAATCTCCATCAGTTTGGGCTTCTTTGCATTGACAGAAGCTTGGACGGGATTAGAATGGACTAATAAACGAATATCATCAAACCCAGAAACAGCATCATATTTTTTGGCAATTTTTTTGGGCAGTTGGATTTTCTTCCCTAAATTCTTGGATAAAATATCGGCCCAGATATAGCCTGCTTTCTGCAGCCCCAACGGCCCTAGTTTATAGAAACATATTCCTGCTACATTCATGGGCGGACAATCGATAATTGTAGAAGCGACCATAATCTCTTCGCCCTTAGTTACGGAACGCGGGCGGTTATCCGAAATCATAAGATGAGTCATGCCTGCTTTGTAACCGACGAATCCGAGGAGTTTAGCTTTGTTTTCCGCCGCCCATGATCTAGCTCTGGCTACTGAATGTCTTGCTCTCTTTCGAGGCCAAAATTGTACGCTTCCTCTACGCGGTGCGTGTGGTTGTCCCATTGTTGTAATTGCCTATTCATGACCCCCATCCGAGAATCAGCATATGCAGATTAGCGACGGTTGCCTTTTCAGGCTGATTTTAACGCAGACCATTTAATCGACGAAGCCGATCAGTGTGATTTGCGCTTAATTTACTAGGTTTCCCTTTTGGGACGGCGATTATTTATAAATGTTTCCAAAAACCACTTTTGGAGGTTTTTGAAACGCAAAGAAATTGTAAATTTCTTGCGCCAAAGAAAAATATTCTTTTTCTGTTGGCCCCTGAAAATATAATTTTCTGCATGATGCCCGTGATTGGTTTTTATCATTCGTTGGATATTCTACTGCGCAAAAACTAATTTTTGCAATGAAATGATTGATTTTGAGCTTGAAAGTAACCGCGCAGATTTATATATCAATAAAACCGCAAATAGATTTATATAAAAACATTCTTCCTAAGAAATTCTATGAGCTATATATTCACCAACATCCTTGGAACCTTCGTCCTCGATGAAAAGATGGCTGTCGTAGATTCTCTGCTGTTCAAATCCATTGAAGAGTACAAAACAAAAGAAAAATCAGAAGCAAAACTGCAAAAGAAACATAACGCCAAGCCGTTGCCAGCAGATAAATTACCGCAAGCGCTGATATTATTCAAAGATACAAAATATTATCTGGAGTTCTATCAAAAGAATCTGGAATTGACCAAGGAAGGCCTGAAAAATGCTGTCAATGAAGACAACCTCATCATGCAGGCCATCGCTAACATTAACGAGTTAGATAAAATTTCCAATACCATGGCTAAACGTCTCCGGGAATGGTACAGCTTGTACTATCCGGAATTGTCCGAACGGATAGAAAACCACGAGAAATACATTGAATTAGTCTTACAACAAGAGCGGGATCAGGAAACCTTTGGCGCAGATCTTGAAGCCTTTGATGTTGAAGAGATAAAATTATTGGCCGAAAGAATCACTTCATTATACGAACTGCGGAAAAAACATGAATTATATCTGCAGAAAATCATGAAGAGATATTGCCCCAACTTATTGGAATTGGCTGGAACGACTATCGCCGCCCGGCTGATTGAATTGGGGAAAGGATTGAAGCATCTTGCTCTGCTTCCATCATCTACAGTTCAGCTGTTGGGGGCAGAAAAAGCATTGTTCAGGCACATTAAAACCGGCAGCAAGAGCCCGAAATACGGAGTGATAATCAATCATCCGTTTGTCCAGAATGCTAAAGGAAATGAAAAAGGAAAAGCTGCGCGCAGGCTGGCAGACAAATTATCTCTCTGCGCAAGACTGGATTATTTCAAAGGCGAATTCAAAGCGCCTGAATACAAAAAAGAATTAGGAGAAAAATTACCGTGAGCAGTATCAAACCGCACAAAATATTTGAAATCTATTCTGACGGTAGAAGAATCTACACTAAAAGCATCCTTCCGGGGAAAAAACATTTCGAGGAACGGACTTTTAGAGAGAAAGAGGGGGAATTCCGCGAATTTGACCCCAATCACAGCAAACTGGCCGCCATGATCATGAAAGGATGCACTAACGCCGGAATCAGGAAAGGAGACGTAGTCCTTTATCTCGGCGTTTCTCACGGATATACTGCTTCTTTTATCTCTGACATGATCAACAAAGAAGGGATTATTTTTGGTATTGATCCGGCGCCGCGGGTGATGCGGGATTTAGTATTCCTTTCCGAACAGCGGAAGAATATTATTCCAATACTTGCTAATGCCAACCATCCGGAAGAATATGTTGAACGAGTTTCCGGAGCAGATATTGTTTATCAGGACATTGCCCAGAAAAATCAGGCCGAAATTTTCATCAAGAACTGCAGATTATTCCTTAAGAAAGGTGGCTATGGTTTGCTGGCGGTCAAAGCGCGCAGCATTGATGTCAAGCGGAAATCAAAAGATATTTTTGTAGAAATCAGAAACTTGCTGGAAAAAGAATTCACCGTGATTGATTACAAAATCTTAGAGCCATTTGAAAGAGATCACTGCATGATCATCGTGAAGAAGTAAAATATGAAAATCCTGACGCAGAACTGCTGGGGAGTTCCAAAAAGAAACCGGCGCGGAAGATTTGATATCATCGCGGGAACCATCGGAAATAGGCCTTATGATGTCGTCTGTTTGCAGGAGATATTTTTCAGCCGCTGGTATAAGCAATCATTTGCAGCCTTGGAAAAATATTGTCATTCATATCAGAAAGGGGTAATCACTATGAAAGGGGGGCTCCTTACTCTCACCGGGCAGCAGCCCAAGGAAGTTGCTTTCCACCGCTACCAAGTGCAGGGAAATTTATTCTCACAGCAGGTTACTGACGCGGCTTTGGGAAAAGGATTCTTAGAAACTATCATCGAAGATGAAGAATCGCAAGAGGAATTAACCATAATCAATGTGCATAACGTTTCCATTTATCGCCCTAACCATGTTCAGGAGATGCACTTATTAGCGCAATCAGAACAGCTCTTCAGGCACGTTAAAAATAAAATTGAAAATGGCCGGAAAATAATTCTCGCCGGCGATTTTAATTTCGAAAGGGAATCGATGCCTTATTGCGCCTTCGCGAAACTGTTGGACGATTCCACCTCTTCTCTTAGCAGCCGATGGGATTTTGTATTCACTAATTATGGAAAAGCCGACTGCGCAAAAAAGGCCGATTATGTTACTCACCGCCATTGCTACCCCAGCGACCATCCGGGGATCATGGTAGAGGTAAAATTATAAAGGCTTAAATTCTCCTTCTCGGCATGAGCATAACTCGTGAATCAGCGTATCTTTATCTGTGTTCTAAAGAACTGGCCAAACTCAATAAAAAATTACATGACTTAAGCCTGGAAGTGCAGAAGCTTGCGCAAAAATACCACCAAGCTGCTGATGAAAAAACCCGTTATAAGTACAGCAAAAAACATCATCACGCTGCAGAAGAGAGAAAAAATCTTCTGAAAGAGCATCACGAAATGTTGTCAAGAACCAAACATCATCTGGTCAATTTTAATAACGCGCTGAGAAAAGAATTGAAATCATAACCATTGAACAGAAATTATTATAATTATTTCTTAACCTCATCTTCCTTCTTTTTCACCTGGATAATATTCACCGGACAGACGTCTGCGGCTTCCTGATTGCTGCCTTTATCTTTTTCATCAATCTCTAACTCATAATGATCGTCAACTTCTGCGGAGTCTTTCAGATGCGCCAAGCCCTGCTCGTCCATCTCCCAGAATTCCGGATTGATGGCAACGCAGGCGCCGCAGCTGATGCAGTCTTTCTTGAAATGAATCACTTTGTATTTCGCCATGATTTACTACCCGAACTGAGCGGATTTATAATAGTTTTCCCACCAAAAACCTTAAATACATTCTTTATTTAATAAAGCGCATGAAAAAGAGCGTGTTGAAAGTATTGTTAATCCTGCTGGCAGCATCATTCTTGCTGCTGATTTCATGCAAGCCTCAGGGGGCTGGAGAAACTCCCCGCGATACCGCAGCCATTCTGCAGCAAGTTAAGACCGGAACGCAGGGAGTGGAAATACAGCTTATCCAGGACTCCCCGCCAGCGCTTATCTATGACCAGAATGAGCTTATCGCTTTAGTGGAAGTCAAGAATAAAGGTAATTACGATTTGCGGGCGCAGGATTGCTTTGTGCAGATTACCGGGTTTGATCCCAATATCATTTCCGGCGGCTTTTCCAGTCCGCGTTCCTGCGCGGAAGGAATGGGAGTTTTAGAAGGAAAAAATGTTTATAACGTTGAAGGAAGCACTAACATATTAGAATTTGAATCCAGCCTCAACCTCCCTTATAACGTTCCTGATTACAGCCCTACTTTGAATTATCTTACCTGTTACAATTATCATACTGCTGCCTATCCTTCTGTCTGTGTTGACCCGTTGTTCTACCAAGTATCTTCAGAACAGAAAACCTGCCGGCCAAAAGATTTGCCCATGGGCGGCGGCCAGGGCGGACCGGTAGGAATAAGTTACGTTGCGACAGACATGGTCGGCGGTAAAGCCATTTTTGAAATAAATGTGCAGAATCTAGGAACCGGAAGAGTGTTGAGTCCTTACGCTAACATCCAGAACTGCGGACAAGCATCCTTGGAATACAAAGACTTGGATAAAATTTCTTATAATGTTGAGCTTACCGGCGGGGGAAAAATCAACTGCAAGCCCAATGACGGATTTGTGCGCTTAGTAAACAATCAGGGAAAAATCATCTGCAGTTTCAGCATTCCCGGAGCGACGCCTTTCGAAACCTTATTGTTGGTAGATTTGGATTATGGATACATACAATCACAGCAGAAAGCAGTGAAAATAGTAAGGACGCCCCAGTAAAATAGGCCTAGACAACTTTGATACTCGCAAAATTTAAATATCCCTCTTGATTAATGTACATTATTATCTAAAAGAGGTCTTCAAATGAGAAAATTAATTATTCCGGTGTTTATTATAACTTTATTGTTTCTAACTGCTTGCCAGCAACAGCAGCAGCAGACCGTCAAAGGAGCATTCATCGGCGGAACTCAAGGGGTAGTCCCCCAATTTGAGTCTTTCGGCGTGGAAGAAGAAGGAATTTATGCTATTTTTGATGAAGAAACCTTCCCCTTGGAAGTGACTCTTCGCAATAAAGGAGAATATAACGTTAAGCTCAACGAAATATCAGTTAAATTGCTGGGACCTTCACAAAATGAATTTTCCGGTATCGCTTCCTGGGAATTAAAAAATATCCTAGCTTTAGATTCCATCTCTGAATTAGTTCCTGCTGGTGGAGAAGAAACTTTAACTTTCGGAAGCGAGACGAAATATACTCAAAAAGTGACCGGCGTAGTGGATAGGGAATGGTTTGCTAATGTTGAATATCGTTATCAGACTTACTTGATTGTTCCTGAAGTTTGTTTAAAAGAAGACCTTACTGATCAGCGGGTATGTAATGTCAAAGAAGCAAAAACATATTTTGTTTCAGGAGCTCCCCTTACTGTTAGAAGCGTGGAAGAAGATACCGCCGGCAAAGGCATTGTTGCCTTAAAAATCGTGGTTGGCAATGCTGGAACCGGAAAAGTTACCAAAGTGGGGGAAGATTTCGGTGTTCGGAACGTCCTTTCATACAGCATTGATGACTCTGCTTGGGAATGCAAATCCGGCGGTAAAGTCAATGAAGCCCGTTTGGATGAAGCTGGACAGGCAGAAATAGTATGTAAATTAAAAGAAGCACTGCCCGATGGACAGATCTCAACTAAGCAAGTGCAGTTGACGCTGGATTACAAGTATCGGGATCTGATCCAGGAAAAATTGAGAATCAAGCAGAGCAGTTGATTTTTCTTATTTTTTATTTCATAATAATTTTAATATAATCTCAAAACAGCAATCCGCCTAAATCCAGATGCGGTTTAGCCTCAGCCATTTCCAGCAAGGCTTTATCCAGATCAGTAACTAAAGAAATTTTCCTATGTTCAATCGGCTGGCCTAATTTCAAAGCTCTCTCGATGCCGTATTGCATCCCCCTGCTGATGCCGAAATCTTCATAGACCGCGCGCAGGTCGAACTTGTCGCCCAGGGTCTGTCCGGCAGCGATACCTAAAGCTCTTTCTTCTGCGATTGCATCATTCAGAATCCCGGCTTGAGTGAAAAACAAATGCGATGCATATGGTGCTTCTCCCCTCAACAAAGAATCTCGGACACAAAGCCGAGCATAGAAAACATTTCTCCTAGTTGATTCCCAATTATCGCCTTTGAAAGGGCTTTCAATGTAAGTCAATTTCATAAGGTTTAACGGCAAAATCAACTTTAAAAATATTTAGAACATCGAAAATATATTATTTACTGCGTACTTCCTGCTTGAAAAACTTTCTCCGTGATTTTGCTTTCTAATTGCTTATAGATACGACTAACCAAAACTTCATCATTTAATTCGGCTATTTCCAGCTGACATAAATGATCCTTCGCACCGTGATGGTTAACAAACCCACAGATTTTAACATGATCGTAACTGCCATTTTTGTTTGTATCCGAGAAAAAATAGATTGCTGGCTGTCCTTCGTATTCGGCAATGACGTGTGTTTCTGCGATACCATCATCACAGCCGACGGGACCAAGACCTAATGTTCCTGCTAAAACTAATTCTGATAATCGTTTACATTTCATATTATTCTCCCCTTAAAATCTTTTAAATGTGTTTTTATAACACTCTATTTAAGATTTATGTAATAATATTTACCTGCTTCCCACCAGCATCGTGAAAGCCAGGAAACTTTCCAATTGAATATACTCGTCGCTCCCTTCTACCATCCTGAATTCCACTTCCCCGCATTTATCGACTAACTCGACTTTCTTTTTATCATCCAATTTAAGGTTCCAGATCTCTTTCTGTATCTGTTTAATCACATCCAAGCCGGACAGCCCGTAATCTAACATCAAGGAAAGCAATTTCTTCCGCGATTCCAGAAAGTTTCCTTTGGCCGCCAACGACAAAACTTCATTCACTTCTTTCGGTTTAGCTACGGAAGCCATGGAAAAAATTAATTCAGCATCAATATTCTTGCCAAGCACCGCGCAACTCTGCATGATATTTTCTAATCTCCTTACGTCGCCTTCGCAAACCTCAAATAAAGCGTCTTTTGCGTCCGGACTGATAGATAATCTTTCTTCCTCGCTTATTTTATTCACCACCGCAAAAATATCTTCCCTGCTCAACGGCTTGAACCTGAATACTGCGCATCTGCTTTGGATGGGGTCTAGAATTTTAGAAGAATAGTTGCATGACAAAATAAATCTGCAGTTCTTGGTATAATTCTCCATCGTCCTGCGAAGAGCCTGCTGTGCTTCTCTGGTCAGAGCATCGCTTTCATCCAGATAAATAAGTTTGAACGGAACGTCGCCCATGGCTTTAGTCCTGGCAAAATCTTTCACTTTCACTCTGACTACGTCAATGCCCCGTTCATCAGAAGCGTTCAATTCTAAAGTGTTTTCGCGCCAATGCTCACCGAATAATTCACGGGCAATTACCAACGAGAGAGTGGTCTTACCCACGCCTGCTGGACCGGAAAACAACAGATGGGGCATATTTTTGGATTCTACAAAAGCCTTAATCTTTTCCACAATATCTTTCTGCCCTTTAATGTCATCAAACGTAACCGGCCGATACTTTTCAGTCCATATGGATGAAGTCATAAGAACATCAGAAAGAGAGCAGTTTATAAGTTTTGCCGAGAAGC
>CAYHXT010000020.1:0-15997 GCA_964360675.1 uncultured Methanosarcinales archaeon | reverse complement strand
GTGAACTACTTTATATAACTTCTGAATCAAAGCCGGAGGGTTTCATATTAGCCGACGGCTGGATGACCGGCATTAAAAGCATATCATGTCAACCACCAGACTGCCCAAGCGGATGACTTTTTGGACAAGCCTCAATCACAATAATTCATATAAATCACTATCCTTCAAATCATTCCATGAAATATGCCCATCTTGCGGATTTGCATCTCGGATCATGGAGAGAGCCGAAAATGCGCGACCTTTCCATAAAAGCATTTATTACCGCCATGGATCAATGCGCTAATCAAAACGTCGATTTCATTCTCTTTGCGGGAGACATTTTCAACACTTCCCTGCCTTCCCTCGATACGCTTAAAATAGTAACTAAGAAACTAAAAGAATTGAAAGATAGAAACATCCCTATCTATGTGATCGCCGGTTCGCATGACTTCTCGCCCAGCGGAAAAACCATGGTAGATGTTTTGGAAAATGCCGGATTGTTGAAAAATGTCTGCCGGGGAAAGATTCATCCTGAAACTAAAGAGCTGCATCTTCAATTTACAGAAGACCAAAAGACTGGAGCTAAAATAACCGGCATTCTCGGCCGTAAAGGACAGCTGGATAAAACTTATTATCAAAACCTGCACCTTCCTGAACTGGAACTGGAAACTGGCTATAAAATTTTCATGTTTCACACCACTCTTTCTGAAATGAAACCAAAACACATGGAAAATATCGAATCGCATCCGGCTTCTTTTCTTCCGAAAAAATTTAATTATTATGCTGGCGGACATATTCATCACCCCACAAAGATAGAATTGGAAGGATACGGGATCCTTACCTACCCCGGCGCATTGTTCCCGAATAATTTTGCCGAAGTAGAGAAATACGGCCACGGCGGGTATTATCTCATTACGACAGACCTTATTACGACAGAAAACAATCTAAAAGATAATCTAAATGATTATTCTCAAACCGTTGATTGGATCCCGCTGAAAGTAATTGAGCATCATGCCATGACTTTAAACTGCAATCATAAATCTCCAGCCGCTGCAACTTCTCAGATAATGGAACAATCCGATAATTCAAAAATAAAGGATGCACTAGTAACTCTAAGGCTTGCCGGGAAATTGATTGGAGGAAAAGTCTCTGACATAAATTTCAAGCAGATTCTTACCCAACTTTATAGCCAAGGAGCATATTTGGTGATGAAAAACACCGCCGGCCTGCAGTCTGAAGAATTTGAAGAGATCAAAATATCTGCCGGCAATCCGGAAACCATGGAAGAAGAAATCATCAAAGAACACCTGCAGCAGCATAAATTATTTAATCCTGAAACAGAGATGCACATCACTAAAACACTTCTTCAGACCCTTAATACGGTTAAAAAAGAAGGGGAGACCGTTACAGATTTCCAGGAGAAAATTATCCAAGAAGTTGAGAAAATACTTTATATGTAGCGGGACATAAGAACAATAAGAACATAACTTGTATGAAAAAAATCATAGAACAAATAACTTGGAAAAAAAATAAAATAATAAAAAACTAAAAAAAGAAGTTATCTTTTTTATCTCTTTTTTTTCAGGTAGATTAATACAGCCGCTACTAGCACCGCTGCAACAACTAAAGCTACCACCCAGCCGGTAGTATTTAACTTCTTAAGTTCTGCTCCCGCCGAGGCTTCTTCAGATGGCGCTTCTGCGACTGGAGCTTCAGTTGGTACTTCTGCGACTGGAACTTCAGTTGGTACTTCTGCGACCGGCGCAGCTGGTTCAACTTTTTCTCCAATTACAAAATAGCTGAATCCAGGTGTATCTGCAACATAATGCACATAAGCTTCATCTTCCAGCACTACCCTAGTTGTAAGCTGCACCCAAGCACCGTCTTTATACCGATGCAAAGCCAAGACTTCTTTTGGCAATTTGTTTTCCAACAGCCAGGCTTTCTCAACTTTAAATTCAACTTTAACATCTTTAATTTTTTCATCTTTAAGCGCAGGACCTTTGACTATTTCCAGATTGCGGTATACTTTCCCAGTGAAAGCTGCTGCTACAGATTTAGGCAACGTTTCTTTCTTGGCAACTTGCACCCACGCACCCCATACTGTTGATGGGACACTAAAACTTACTTCAGTCACGCCTATTGCGCCGTTCTTAATACTGACTGCAGCTGTTTCTCCTGCGTTAATGGAAGCCCAGATTTTCTTTTCAAACTGACCTGCTGCTCCTGAAGATGAACCACTGCTAGCGCCGCCAGAACCGCTTCCACCATTGGAAACAGCCGTTACAGTATATGATCCTGTTGCAGTTTTCTGGTTTCCTGCGAAATCGTTAACTACACAATTACCTGAAGTGAAAGTACCAGTTGAAGAACCAACATCAAAGGTTTGAGTAACAGTTCCCCTGACAGCATTTTCTGAATCAAATCTTGCATCTTTAACTCCGGATGTAGCATCGCTGTTAGTACAGGTACAAGTGGTAGTTGCACCAGCTTCAGCTGAAGTACAGCTTACGCTTACCGTAGGCACAGTACGATCGATAGTGAAAGTAAAGTTTTGTGTTTTATTTTGATTATTGTTACTATCGTTGGCTATTACATTTATGTAATACTTTCCTTCTGCTAACTGAGATAGGTTAAATGCTGCGATTGAGGTGGCATTCCATACATAACCCATACTTATATTTTCAGTAGCATTTATGTAACCAGCGCCGGGAATAGTTCCACTATTGTTAGTAAAATTAAATGCCACCCAATTAACTAGTGAAATCAGGTTACTATCATTTACTACAACACTGAGATTAGTCACTAAAAAGTTAGTTGTTGCTGGAACATAACTGGCGCTTAAGTTCTCTCCATTAGTTAAATTACCGAAGATAATTTGAGTTACGTTCGGCGGGGTGGTATCCTTGAAAATACTGAAGTTAGATTGATTAGCTATTTTATTATTTACCGAATCGTTGGCATAAAAGTAAAACAGATATAAGCCGTCTGCCATTTCTGAAAGAGTAAAATTAATTCCCCAATTCCATCCGGATTTTACGGCAGTTACGTTAGTCTGAGTACCATTATTAAGGTTAGTCATACCCACTATAACAGTTTGAACCGTCATATTGACGAATTTGGATATTAACGAATCACCCGATTGATTACGAGTATCATTATAAGTAACATTAATGAAAATTCTTCCAACTCCTAAACTAGTAAGGTTAGAACTATTATCCCAGCCAGGAGCAGTCATGTTTGTCCTCTGATCAGTTAAGTTAGGGGGGGTGTTATCTATAGATATAGTATTCACTACGTAAAGCAAGATAGTACGGTTTCCACTTCCTGCTCCAGGAGGAATACTGATGTTTTGCACCGTGATAGTAAGATTATAAGTCCCATCGGGTAACAACCTAGTATCAAACCCCCCAGCTCCGCTAAAGTTAAAACTCATTCTGCTGCCAGAAGCATTAATAAAAAGGGAATTGTTAAGAACAGTTATGTTTCCATTAGTATAGACGGAATTATTTTGGACATCTAAGAAACTGAATGTAACGTTGCTTATATTACTGATTCCTTGTAAAGTCAAGTTGAAAAAGACGGTTCCGCTAAGGTTACTGAAGTTATAGTTTGTTTTGCCAAGAGGATGCTGAGTTGAATTTATTGAAATATTAAAAAATTCAGGATTTGCAGTCAGAGGGCTGGAATCCATAGGAATAATATCTAACGCAACCACAAACACGGCCAATAATACAGCAACTAAAACCATCGATAAAAAATAACCCTTAAATTTTCCAGATATGCCCATCTTCATTTTTCAATCCCTCTTTTTTTATTATTATGAACTACTATTGTTAATGTGAACTATCTTCTAGAACAAACTTTAAGCGTTTATAAACATTTAGTCCTACTCTAAAATAGTTACCGCAATAGTACCGTCATAATTTATATTATGCACTGCTTTTTTGTAAAATCATGAAACGATTTTCACTGCTCCATTTTCCCGTGGAAAATAAAACGATACTCCTGCGGGTAGATTTCAATGTTCCGCTGCAGAAACAGATGCAGAAGAAGGCTTCCAAACAAACGCTCAAACATACAGTCGTCTTCAATTATAAGATCAAGGCGGCGCTGCCGACGATAAAATACCTGCTGCATAAGAACTGCAAGATTATTCTTGCCACGCATCTGGGAAGGCCGAAAGGATTTTCTTCTGATCTTTCTGTGAAGCCCATAGCCGAAGAATTGCAGCGGCTGCTTCCAAAAACAAACATCATCAAATTTAATGACTGCATCGGAAAAGAGATTGACGAACGGATCAAGAAAGAAAAGCCGCAGACTATATTTATATTAGAAAATCTAAGATTTTACAAAGAAGAAGAACAAAATGATCCCTTCTTTGCCCACTCCTTAGCAAATCTAGCGGAAATTTATGTAAATGATGCGTTCGGTGTTGCGCACCGAAGACACGCTTCAGTCGATGCAATTACCAAATTCCTTCCTTCCGCTGCAGGGCTGCTTTTTGAGAAAGAACTGCATTTTCTTTCTGAAGGCCTTGCTCCGAAAAGACCGGCAGTATTAATCTTAGGCGGTGACAAACTTAACAAGCTGGGATTGTTAGAACTGGCGCTCAGAAAATATGATTTTATTCTTGTCGGAGGCGCTTTAGCTTTCTCGTTCCTGAAAGCGAAAGGCATCTCAGCGGGCGCTTCTAAAACAGACGCAGAATCAATAAGAGCTGCAAGAGATATCCTAAAGAACAGAAACGCTTCAAAGATAATACTGCCTCTTGATTTTATCGCTGCGGATACTTTTTCACCTGACACGCGGACTGAAGTTGTGCCTTACAACCAAATCAAGCCGCATCAAATGGCGTTAGATCTCGGCCCGGAAACTATGAATTTATTTAAAAAATATTTACAGCCGGCAAAAACCGTGGTGTGGAACGGCCCGTTAGGATATTTCAAATGGGCTAAATTTGCCTCCGCAACCAAGGAGATCGCGCGTTACATCGGAACTCTTCATGATGCTACTACTATCGCCGGCGGAGGAGAAACTGCAGAAGCTCTGGCTAAATGTCTTCTCCAGCATAATTTCACCCACGTTTCTACCGGTGGAGGAGCAGCCGTAGCATATTTATCCGGCCAAAAACTTCCCGCAATGACAGCGTTAGAAGGCAGTTATAAGAAATTCAAAGGAAAAATCAGATGATAAAATAATAAGAAGAATAATCATATAATAATAATAGATATAATCCTAAAAAAATAACAACAACAATTAATTACCTAGTTTTAATGATTATTTCTCTTCCCATGCCTATTTTTATTAGATTAGAGATGAATTCATGCTCCCGCAAAATAGTTTCCCGCAATATTTCCCATGTTTCTTCCATATTGGAAGTTTCCTCACTTAATTTATTCACCAGCTTGGTGTAATGTTCCAAACGATAGGCAGCATCATCTGATTTCACCAGCAAATCGTTATGCATTATTAGTTCTCTTACTTTAGAAAGCTCTTGCTCCAACCGGCGTTGTTTTATTTTTTTCTGTTCCAAGACCGATTCGTCCATGCTCTCCAGCAAAGCTAAACTGGCAATGAAATATTCCGGCTTCAATGAAATATCCCCAGATTTCAGCAGAGATTTAAGATAAATAAGCGTATGTTTGATAGATAATCCCTCATCGTTCAAAAAAGCCGTAAGAGGATCTTCAAGATATAAACGCAGCAAATCATCAGAAGGATCATCTGCGTATTGCCTGATTAAAGGCTTTAACTTGGAAAAAAAAGATAATAGTTCCGTTTCGTTATCATCTATCTGATTCTGAATTTCAGCCCGTTTTTTCTTAAGGGCATTAAGGTCATTGGAAGCAGAACTGGCGCGAAGATGATGGAGATCTTTTTCTTTCTCCATTCTTTTTTCTTCAGCCGCGGCCAGCCGGCATTTTTTGGAATCCATTTCTTTTTGCAGCCGGCTGAATTTTTCGCGGTTCTGTTCCATAGAATCAAGCTTGCTGTATATTGAAGCGATAGCAGTGTAACCGCTCCCAGCCACTTTTTGCTCAAAAGATTTTCTCTGCGTATCTATATCCAGAAGCTCTTTGAGCAGAGGATTGATTCTTTCCAAAGAAGCATTACCAGCAATATTATTAGTATTATCAGCAATATCTGCAATATCATTGGTATTACCAGCAATATCAGAAATATTTGAATTAGTTTCCATTTTGGATAAGAAATCAAAATAGTTCCCGAAAGGACTGCTTTCTATCTTTTGAGCTAAATTGATTATCCGCGCTCTCAGCTGCACATTCACCGCTAAAACTTTCTCTAAAGTCAATTCCCCATTAAACTGCAGCAGTTCCAGAAGCTTTCTGGCTTCACGAAACAAAGGCAGAATTTCTTCCACCGCAGCCCGTTCCCGTACTTTTTGCTGCCACCCATCTAATTGGCAGTTTAAACTTGCTGCTTTTTCCCGCTGCAGAACGATATAATTCTGCGTTTCTTCCCGCAGTTTAGAAGTATTGACCGCTTCTGCTGACCGCTGCTGTATCCATTCTCTCAATTGGGCAGCATAAACTTCTTCGACCCGTTCTTTCAGTTCTTTCCTTACAAATATACGGGAAAACCACCCTGTTTTTTGCATATCCAATTATCCCCAAAAAATAATAAGGCTGTAATCCGCTTTTTAATGATTTCTATAGAAGAAACTACAATCGATAAAACAAAACGAAACAACACCCCCAATATCCATTTAAATTATTTTCCAGCCACGATTTCAATTATATCCAGATGCTTTAACAAATAATCCTTCCCTATGGTCTTTTTGGTGCGCACATCTTTCGCGCAGATAAAGTTTTTCCCAAAATCAGTATGCAGCTTATACGCAAAATCCAATGCCGTGCTTCCCGGCGGCATCAAAAAGCAGTCGGGGAGCACTCTCCCGTCTTTATCTTCCAGCTTGCTGACTCCCCCGGGAAATATAGCGATGTATTTCAGCAGATCAAACACCGCGCGGTCCAGCGCTTTCTGCACTCCGGTTGAACCGAAAGGAATTAACAGATTGTTCTTGACGAAGGATAATGCTTGTTTTTGCCGCCCGTTAAGTTTATCTTCTTGAACTAAATTAAAATCTTTTTCCCCAGGAACATATTCTATCAGCCCTGCTTTTGCCGCTTCCCTCAACGCCAACTCCGATTCAGCTGAACAATGGATAAAATCATAAGAAGGAAATTGCAGCTTTAATCGTTCCAGATTTTTTTTCGCGCCGGGGACGTCTATCTTATTGCAGGCTATCAGCATGGGCTTGGTAAGTTTCCGCAAAAACACGGCCAGATTTTTAAGTTCCGTTTCCGTCCATAAATGTGGCTTTTCCTTCTCCAGCCCCAGGACCGTGATGGCATCTTCAATCATTTTTTCCTGCACCTTAAGGCCGGAAAGCTGTTTACCCAACGCTATGTGTATCTCCTGCTTTTCCTGTATCACTATCCGCGCAAATTTTTCCCAGCCTTTTTTAATAATCCCCAGATACCACATGTCTAACTCCACCTCTAAAAATTTAACGTCTTCCGCAGGATCATAGCTTCCGGCAGAAACTATTTCTCCTTTTTCGTTGGTTGAACCTGAGACATCAATGATATGAATCAGCGCGTCGGCCTGACGCAGATCATCAAGAAACTGATTGCCCATGCCTAAGCCCTGGTACGCGCCGGGAACTAAACCTGCTACGTCCAGCATCTGCACCGGAACAAAACGGAATTCCTGCAATACATACCCGCTGCGCGGATTTGACGTTTTTCCAAATTCTCTGGCTACATCTTTCACTTTAACATAACCTACGCCGGAATTGGGCTTGATGGTCGCGAATGGATAGTTGGCTATTTCTACTTCCGCTAATGTAGCGGCCTTAAAAAAAGTGCTTTTTCCGGTATTTGGCTTTCCCACCACTCCGATTAACATTTGGTGCTCAAGAATTCACTACCTATATAAATATTAACCAATTTTGCACGGGCATGGGTTTTGCATTCGGACATTTAGCCGGCTCTTGGGGAGCAGGGAAGATATACGAATATATTGCTAAAAGTAAGATCAGCCATTACGCCTGGTTCTTCCTTCTGTTAGGAGGGATTCTTCCGGATGCTGATTTCTTGCTTGACTGGACCTTGGGAACAGATATCCATCGAACTGTAACCCACAGCTTATTTTTTTTAGTTCTTGCCCCGCTGATTGTTTATGTTCTTTTCAGCATTTTAAAGAATAGTGGAAAAAAAGAATTTGCCCTTTCCTTGGGTTTGGGAATCGCCATACATCTTTTCTTGGACGGGTTTTCAGGCTACGGCATCCCCTTATTATGGCCCGGAGATTGGTACTTCTCTTTTTTTTCCGGAATGAAATCAGGCGTTCCAGACGGAGGACTATTGGCCGGCGGAGCTGAAGAGCTGCTGTACAAATTGAAGCTCGCAATCTTAGACATGGGTATTGGGGCGGCTTGGATATTCTACCTCTGGTTCAGAAAACGCATTCAATTTTAATGCAGGAGAATTGACAAACATTTATATATTTCGTTTTCTTCATCTAAACCGTGCCAGCAATAAATATTCCTAAAAACAGGCTCATTCCGATTTTTCCAGAATTCAGCCCCATGAGAGTCAAATTCAAAGATGTTTTTGACCTGAAAGATTTTTATGAAAATTATTGGGAATGGCTGAAGGAGCACGGCTGGATTGATTTTGAGGATCGGCTGGATAAATTTGAACGCTTTTACGGCGAACGTATAGGCACGGGAGGAGTAAAAGAAATATGGATCCGCTGGAGGCCATGCAAAGTTCCGGAACCTTACGGCGCCATGAAAGATCCGCCGTTGAGGTATTATTTTGACATAGATTTCCACATTCTTGGATTGTCTACGACTGAGATCATCAAAGACGGAAAGAAAATAAATACCAACAAGGGCGAGATTGATATAAATATCCGGGCTTTTGTGGAAAAAAACTATGAAGTGAAATTCGCAGAGCATGGGCTGCTGAGGCACGTAATAGACATATTTTCCATCAGGATATACCATCGGGCCTTGGAAGAGCGGAAAAAAGAATTATATCGTGAAACTTATCTGATGCAGACTTTCCTCAAGCAATGGTTTAAGATGAAAACGCATCTGCCTTACGAACAGACCGAAAGCTTCTTCCCCAGCAAAGCCTGGCCGTCGCATAGGTGAGAGCTCTTCTTTATAGACAACTTTGAAAAACACATTCAAAAGAACTATTTATAATCATGGAGCAAGTCTTTCCTGCTGATTTTTTCATGATACGGCGGTAGCGCATCGGCACAAAAACAGCTATATATTACTTTAAGTTATTCTCCCTTTCCGATATTTTCTACAATCAAAATCCCCACAGCACAAGAAATACAACATCAATTGTATTTCTGTGCAGAAATGAGATATTTTTCTCATTTCTTGCAAGCTGTGGGGTATGATGTAATACTATATTTCCACTTTTATCGCTGTTGGTATTTTGGTGTTGCTTTCGTATCCCCATAGCTTGCTATGGGGTATACTCATCAACAATCAACTAACTCCATCCGGTATCGCCGGTGCAGCCGCTGCCATCTGAATTACAGACTCCCAGCCAGACATTCAGTCCGGTTGTCTGTATGCTTCCTAAAGCTGCACCTTCAGCGCAAGCGCTCACACTGGGAGGGCAGGTTATGGAATAGGAAGTAGCCTGATTAAAATTAGCATAAGGATTGTAAGCAGCGACCAGCATCTGAGATTCATCTTCTTTGATGACCGCTCTCCAAATCGGTGCTTCGGCCCTGCGGAGATTTCTTACATCGGTCGGATGATATACCTGGTAATTGCCGTTAAAAAAGTCGTTGTACTGCGACAGGCGATACAAGCCATAAATAAAATTATCATAAGCAATCCTGCTTTCAGAAATATAGCTTGCATTCATCCGCGGTTCATTGCTGACGTGATCAAATCCGATCCAATCCCACAGCCAATGCCCGACATTTTTAGTGAAGTAAGGAAAGATAGCAGTCGCATGAGCCATCCATGGATCTATTCCTCTCATGCCATTTTCTGCATCGCTGGGATGGAGCCTCACCCATTGGAAAACTATAATCGGCTTGTCCGGCACTAAAACAGCATTGGCTTCTGCTTCAAATAAGTTCCAATAGAACCGTTCGCCTGCTGTTTGCCAAGTGTATAAATCATAAGTATAACCATATCTATAAGCATAGTACGCGCTGGGCATCATAATATCCATAGTTGTGCTGGTTAAGTTTCCTAAGGCAAAGAAATGTTCTCCGGGAGTGCCCGTAAAATTGCTATAATTGAAAACTATATAATTAGCGCAGCCGCGCGTATCTGATGAACACATCATGCTGAATATTTCGCTTGAAGTCCAGTTGCTCCAGTTGATGCTATTCTCAGAGTACATCCAGTTGTATGGAATCTGCAGAGGCACATCCGCGTAAGAACTTAAGCTTCCGTTAAATCCTATAGCTTTTGGATATTGGATAATCTCATTGTATATCCAAGCCATATCATTTTTGTATTGCTTCACAAACACTTCATCTACTATTGGCACGGTAGCATTGGTTATCAATACACTATTTGACTGCGCAAAAGCGCCATCACCAGTTCCGTTATTAGGATAACCGATAACTGTCCAGTTGTCTCCACGCTGGGTTTCGCTGGCAGCGATCACATCTGTCCTGTTAGTATATAATCTTAGCACTTGTTCTCTTGAAAGAGAACGGTTGAATATCATGACCTCATCTATGGTTCCGTTAAAAGGAAATTCAGCAGCTGTTCTATCACCTATGAAGAGATTCGCGGTTGAGCTTCCCGGCGTCCAGGTGCCTGACTGGCTGGCGCTTAATACTCCGTTTTGATATATTTTTGCGATGCTCCTATTTGCAGTAATCACCAGATGATGCCAGTTGTTATCCCTCATATCAGCACAGCATGCAAAATTCATCTGGGCGTTGCCGCTTATATTCCTCAAAACTAAATTAACCCCGCCATTTATCAAAACTATATCAAACATATAATTAGATGCTGCATATCTACCTATGATTGAATGATATGTAGCTGTATCAACCCTGGCTTTTAGCCGCATGGAAATAGTCAATCCGTTGGTGATATTCAATGAGGAGCTGCTGTTTATAACGATATAATCATCAATCCCATCAAATTGATAAGCGCCTAAGCCGTCATAGCCTGCTGTCGCATTCCAGAGAGCCCCGTTCTTTTCAGAGCCATTATTTCCATAGCCGGAATAATCCCAGGCATTATTAGTTGCAGTATTGTTTATCCCTTCAAAAGGCATATTCAAAACCGCGATAGAAGTTCCATTCAACAGCCAGTTGTAGATTACTTTTGTGGCGGTGTCAGAAAAATTATATGCAGTCAAGTTCACATTGGTGCTGTTAGTAGAAACATTGGTAGTGTTAAGAATTAAAGAGCTTAACGCCGGCGCATTAAGAATATCCACTCCGCTTTCTATTACCGACAAACTTTGTGCGGAATCTTTAGCGGCAGCATTCACAGAAAGAGGATCAGAAACTATTGCGCCGATAAGAGTGGGCTTAGTCTCAAGAACCATGAAAAGCATAATACCTATTAAAATCACACTTACAAACAGAACACCGATTATATTTAACCTCTTTTTTCTCACATCTTTCCCACATCTAAGATTTAATTTACTAAATAAAAATAGTATTTAAATATTGCCTTCGCCGAGGATGCTGATTATTTGAATTGATCCGGGATCAATAGGGCTTTGGTTGAATTTCCTCTTAAGTCAGCGATCTCTTGGTCGGTAGTAAGCTGCGATTCAACATCTGCTGCGAGAATATCTACGCCGGGTATTCCAGTCCCGTTAGAATCAGAAAACAGATTGGCAATACGTACTAAATCATTATCCATCGGTGAATATAAATCAGTACCGTTTGGTGAATAATAAACACTGAAATTATTATTCCAAGGCATATAATATTTGTATAATGGTTCTTGCCTTACCGGATGATTGGCGGTATCGCCAAAAGGACCCCAGAGGGAAGCTCTTTTTGCGCGAGGAATTGAATCTCTTTGCGCCTGAGTCATATTTTCATACACAGCAATATGGCTGAAACCTTTGTTCAAGGCAGCTAATCCTACATCTTCAACGCAAATCCCGGAGCTTTGATAGCAGCCGGACAGCTGGATACCCCCATAAATGGCAGTTAAATTGGAATGTAAATTAAATTCTGGAAAATCATTCCAGCCAATATTAGTACGCGAATCATTCGCTTCCGAATTTCCAAATGGGCTTGAACAGGAAGGATCATTTCCCGAAGCGAAACCCCAATCTATGAATCCATCACCTTCGTTATCTAATCCGTCTGAACATTGCCGGCGTACACAGATTTCATTTATACAATCATGGAATGAAGAACAATCTGATTCAGTAGTGCATTGCCGAATAACACGCGCGCCGCCACTACCTCCGCCGGAAGGTCTTGGCAAACCCGGACTTTTAGTAATGCCTATCGGAGCAGGTTTTAATGTCGGCTGCGTTGGAGAAATCGCTTTAGGAGTTCCTTGCGAAAGCGATGTTCCGGCAACTGCAGGAGCAGATTCAGGAGATAAAGTAAACTGATGAACTTTCCATCCTTCGCCGCTGCAGCTGCGGCTGGAACAGGAATATACGGCCACGTAACCATTCGAATCTTGAAATAATTTTTTCACCGTCAAAGTGTCTTTTCCAACTAAAATCCAGCCGGTATCACTTTCAGATGCGCCGCTGAAAGATTTCTTTTCCCATTTTCCATCGTGATAAATATAATAATATTTATACACGAACCGGTCAGCAGTCTCTACGGGAATGCTTAACGCATCGTCAGCAACAACATTTCCTGTCAGCAGAGAAATTTCTACTGCAGGTATCTGAAAATAAGACCGCCCTTGTTCAAAAGAAGTCCACGAAGTTTCATCGGGAAGCTCTGGCTCAGCAGGAAAGCGGTCAAAAGAGCAGGAGGTTATTACTATACAAATTAGTAATAAAAACAGTAATTTTTGGTCCATGACTCTCCTTTTTTATTATTGGTATTATCTCGGAAAGATTATTAAAATTAAAAGATATATTAGTTTAAAAACCTGCCTGTACGGATGGATGCCCATTAACAGCAAAAACTTAATAAAGAAAAGTTCTGGATAGTCCATTATTGCCCCAGTAGCTCAGCGGTTGAGCACCCGACTTGTATCCGCTATATCCATAGAATCAAAAAATGGCATAGCAAGATATCGGGAGGTCGGGAGTTCAAAGGGTTCTTTCGCCGGCGAAAGAGCTTTGAAATTCTCCCCTGGGGCTTATTACCTTCAATTAAACCAAAAAAGCATTAGTATGCCGGGCAGGCTAAAATTAAAGGAGCTTCTTACCGTAAAATCTTATTAATGTTTTTGAAGAAGAATGAGGCGTTGTTCAGTGATTTCTGAGCCGGCTCTTTGTTTGCTTGAGGTAGTTTTTGATACGTAAATTCTCCCCGCTTTCGTTTTTCAAGAGAGAATATTCCCAAAAGAGCATCTGCGCGGATAACCATTTTCTGATAAATTTTGAGTAGTTCAATATCCAATTTTCCCGTGCTTACTAAATATTTTTCAAATGCTTCCAGCGTTTTCTTATGGACTTCTGGAGCTTCCGTTTTGATGCCGTTTTTGATTAAAATTGCTTTCGCAGAATAGAAGATGGAATAATAAGAGTGACCAATGACAGCACTGTAAAAAGTAAACTCTTTTTCTAGTTTAAACTGTTCTTTTTGAAGTGCTTGATTATTAGAAACCTTAAAGAGCATTTGTGCTGCTACAAGCTCATTTTCAGCTCTTTGTAGATACAGTTCTGCTTCATCACTCATTTTTTCTTCCCCACATCATGTTGCAATACTCAATAAAACCATAATAAATAATGTTGTTTTTATAAATCTGCTTGCCTACATTTTCAGATTCTGTTCTGAGCATTTCTAGGAATTCATTTCTGGCAAAAACGTGATAATCTATGGGTTTTATTTCTCTTCGCTTTACTGTTTCCAAAAGAGGGGTAATTTCTTTCCTCGTTTGTTTAGATTCAACAATAACTGCCACATCTAAATCAGATTTTTCAGTAGCTTTGTTTTTAGCATAGCTCCCAAAGACCATTAAAATAAAGAAATTGGTTTGTTTTGATATTTTCTTTTGGATTTCTGATAATATTTCTTTTGGAAACTTTCTTTTCCAAATTTCTAAATCGTTGATTAGATTGAGATGGGATAAAGTTACGTTATTATCAAAGTTCAAAGAATAGGCAGTTACATCACCAGTTATTTTAGTTGTTACTAAATCTTGCTCTTTGAACTGTTTAAGCGCAATCTGAACGATATTATTTGATTTTTGTTTACTTTCTTCTTTAATTTGTTTAAATGTCAAACTAGCGAAAAGGTCTTTTTTGAAGACACCTAAAATGTTTAATTGTTGTTTGGTGAGCATTTTACCTATATTTTGGTATTCTTTTACCTAAAAATAGGTTGGCTATAAAAATGTTGCGGTAACTTGAAAATAGGCATAAACAAGCTGAACCGGAAAACCTTCAACAATTAAATCAATCCAATTTGTTTTAAGTACTTCCTTGCGTTTGACTTAAAATCCCCAGAAAACATATTTTTAAACAAAGAAGAGCTTCCGCGCAGCTGCGACTCTATAAGTTTTTTTTGTTGATTAAACAAAGCTCCGTCAGCCTTAATTTTTTTAGCATACAATTCCACGTAATCTAATTCATCCATTTTCAGATTCCACTATCGGCCGGTATTCCTTGAACTTTTCTTTCTTAATAATGTCAGCAAAGAAAGTTCTTAAATGTTTCGCATCGGCAAAATCTTTTTTTCCTCCAAGCACCAATTCCTTATACAATATTTCAAATTCTACCGGCGGAATCTTAAACTCAAAATCTTGGACTCTTACTTTTTGGGGATGGTTAAACTCAAAAAATTTTGCTTTCTTTTTTTCATTGATTGGAATCACTTCCATATTAGGAAACATCTCATTAACTCTTGCAAATCTTATATTCTGCAGATCGTTGATGTAAGGATAAACCTCTTTGGTGGAATCTCCTTGATAGCACCAAAATCTATCTTTTTGTAAATCATCAAATAAATTTTCGAATTTTTCTTTGCTCATGACCGGAACGAGAACATCGACGTCTTCCGTCCCTCTGGTCCTGCCGGTTGAGATGCTGACAAAGCCGCTGACAATCAAATAATCGCAATGTTTTTTTAAAACTTCAAGAAAATCTTTAACAAAAACATCTAGCTCCGTCAATTCCCTATTGATGACTATTACATCTCCTTCTAAATGGTAACCCTCGCCCATCTTAGTAACTGGAACAGAATTTTTATTTAAATTTAACTGTCTTGAATATGCTATCGGCTTAACAGAGGTTAAATCATGTTGAAAATACTTAACCACATTAAAACTGTAACTTACTTCCTTGAACTTTTCTGCTTTTCCTGCATCAGCCGTTTCTTGTGCGTATGGCCGAACAGCACGGCGATCATTATGACAATAAATAAAATTACTGCTGCGGAAATAATTATATCAAAGTTCAAAATTGCCGTTTTCCTTAATCGTTCTCCGAACGGCAGGTACGCTGCGCCAGCCAAGGCTTCTTTAGAAAGTTCCGAAACTTCTTCCGGCACTATTTTTTCCACCACTCCTTCTTCGGTTATCTCTTTTACTAAGACCTCTTCCGGAATTTTCTCGCCGATGAGGAAATAACTGAAACCGGGAGTCTGGGCAGTATAATACACGTGCGCTTCGTCCTCTTCGCCGACATCAGTAGGCAATTCCGCCCAGGCAGTGATTTTCTGAGGAAGGAGCAGCTCTATGTAGCGGAACATGGCGATATTCTCTTTAGGCAATTCGTTTTCTTTCAGCCAGTCTTTTTCCACTACGAATTTAACTTCCGCATCTTTAATGGTTTCATATTTCAAAGAAGGGCTGGCGCTGATCTGCATAGTCTTATACGCT
>CAYHXT010000019.1:0-16291 GCA_964360675.1 uncultured Methanosarcinales archaeon | reverse complement strand
TGTTAAGAGGAAAGAACTACTCCTATTTTAATCTGCCGATTAAGAAACAGTGTCTCATTTTAAACGCTGATAATTCCAACATCCCGCTGGATAGTAGAATTCTTGCTTAAGAATAGATATTCTTCCCTTCTGCGCAGAAAGACTTTCTTCTTGCGTGCTCAAAAATAGATTTCTCTGTTTGACATATTACAAAAGATAATAATAAAAAAAAAGAAAAACAAACAAACAATTTTATTTTCTTGCCAAGGAAAATGCAGCTCGCAGAGCTACTATTATAGTCGCAGGGACGAACAAGGTCAAAATTGATTGTAGAATCCCGACTAAAACATTAACTCCGACGCCTTGGACTGTACTTAAAACATTTGCTCCCAGGAACGATACTAAAACAAGCACGGTTCCGCTAGTCAAGAACGCGGAAGTCTCCTGCGAGGTAATGTTCAACAATCCTACCACTAAACCCAGTAAGAATACAACCCATAACATTTGCCCTGCGTATGGACCGGTAAGTCCGACTCCCAGAAGCACTGCTAGGATTAATCCCACTAGAAACGACCAAGCTCCAAGCATATTGCTGGCACCTAACTTCTTCATTTAAAACACCTCTTTTTTGGTATATTAAAGTACAAATATTCCTAAAAATATTTGGCACTTCATATAAATTGGAAACGTTATGTTCCCACACAGATGTTATAGAAAAACTTTTTCATTTATAAGAGTTTTGATTTTAGAAACGAGGAAACAAACAAAAGCTTAATAAACCAACATAAACTCAAGAGAAAAATCCCCCCTTAGTTTAGCGGCTAGAACACTCGGCTGTAGAAACTCTTTAGAATTGTCACCGATGACTGGAATGAAAAAGAGTCAGCCAGTAGTCACCGAGGAATCCCCGGTTCAAAAAAACAACAAACTCGTGGTTGTCTGAAAATCCGGGAGGGGGGACCTTTTTTTCTTGACACGATAAACACTAAAAGACACGCGAAAACAGAAAGCTTTATAAACAACCCCCCGTTTTTATCGAAAAATGACAGCAAACCTTCTATATGTTACCCTCTAAAAGTGGAAATTTAACATATAGACGAAGTGCTGTCATGAAAATGCCCTGGTAGTGTAGTGGCCTAGCATGGGGCCCTGTCGTAATCGTTTGGCTGTGTAGCTGAAATGATTTGGAGAAAGGCCCCGACCCGGGTTCGAATGTGGTTGGGAGAGAGGTTTCACAATCAGTAAGAAAATCCCGGCCAGGGCGTTCCTTGGGCCGGTAGCTTAGCTTGGTTGAGCGCTTGACTTTTAAGCAAGCGAACAAAGAGATCAAGAGGTCAGGGGTTCAAATGGTTTCCGAAACTCGGCAAATTGCCAGGATACGGAAACTTGAATGTCCCCTCCGGCCCGCTTTATATTCAAAAAAACATCATTGGGGGCAATTGACGGACAAAATGGGTTTTGACGTACGTAATCATCATTTGGTTTGTAACCACTCTAAGGCAAGCGACGTAGAAAAAGAAGCGCTGTTGAAGAGATATAATATAGGCATCCTGGATTTGCCAAAAATTCTGCAGCTGGACCCAGCAATCGCCGCACTTAACCCCAAGGAAGGAGATGTTATTAAGATTGAACGGATCAGCAAAACTGCCGGCAAAACAGAATATTACCGCATGGTAATAGAGAGTTAATAAAACATGGAAAAATCTGCCCTCATCAAAAAATATTTCGAAGAAAAAAAGTTTGTAGAGAGCAATATCAAATCTTACAACAACTTCATCGAAAAAGGTTTGCAGGAAGTCATTGAAGAAAACAAAGAAGCTGAACCGGCCATTATTCCCCATAACATTGAGAAGTTCAAAATCCGTTTTGGCAGAATTACCGTCGGAAAGCCGGAGATAACGGAAGCCGATGGAAGCAAACGGCCGATTCATCCCATGGAATCTCGCCTGCGAAAAATTTCTTACTCCGCCCCAATCTTTTTGGAAATAAGCACCTATATTAACGACGTGCAGCGGGAAAATTTTGTTGCAGAAATAGGTAAAATGCCCATCATGCTGCGCAGTAAATTCTGCCACTTACATGGTTTGGGCAAGGAAGAGCAAATTAAACGCGGTGAAGACCCCACCGATCCAGGCGGATACTTTATCATTAATGGAACTGAAAAATTAATAGTCACGGTAGAAGATTTGGCCGGAAATAATTTCATGGTGGAAGACGGCTCTTCCGGATTCACGGGGAGATATTTTGCCACTAAAGGATCTTATAAAATACCCCATACTTTCGAGAGAAAGAAAGACGGAATTTATTACATGACTTTCACCAGAGTAAAAAACATGCCCATTATAATCATCCTTAAGGCTCTGGGCTTGGTAAAAGATGAGGATATTATTAAAACTCTCTCCGTAGAAAAAAATTATGAAGAAGTAATTCTTAACTTGTTTGAATTTGTAGAGATCAAAAGCCAGGAAGATGCAGTAGATTATATAGCTAAGAGAGTTGGCGCAGCTCAGCCTAAAGAAATCCGCATGGAGAGAACCAAAGAACTCCTCAACAAATATTTACTGCCAAACGTAGGCATGGAACCTTCTGCTATGCGGAAAAAAGCAATAAACCTATGTAAGATGTTGAAAAAATTCATTGATGTCAGCAATGGAGTAAGGCCTGCTGAAGATAAAGACCATTACATGAACAAAAGACTGCGCATGAGCGGAGATTTGCTTATAGATTTATTCCGGGTAAATTTTAAAATATTGGTGGGGGACATACTTTACAATTTCCAGAGAATCATTAAAAGGGGAAAACTGCCTTCCGTCCGCGTTATCATCCGAGGAAAACTATTAACTTCGCGGTTGTACTCTGCCATGGCAACCGGGGAATGGGTCGGCGGCCGGCAGGGTATTTCGCAAAGGATGAGCAGAACTAATTACTTAGATATGATTTCCCATCTTCAAAGGGTTGTGAGCCCACTATCTGCTTCGCAAGAGAACTTTGATGCGCGGGCTTTGCATTGCACCCATATTGGGCGGCTTTGCCCGATTGAAACGCCGGAAGGTACTAATATTGGTTTAAGAAAAAACCTAGCCATGCTTTGTTCTATCTCACAAGACCATGAGGAGAATGAAGTTCTTGAAAAAATAAAACCCTTAGGGATTCTGGAGCTGCTGTAAAAATGACCGAGGTTTACCTTAACTCCAAATATGTAGGGATGGTCGAAAATCCACTCAATTTTATTTCTGAAGTTAAAGATTTGCGGAGGAAAGGCACTATCTCTGATGAAGTAAGCGTCTATTACGACGCGGAAGCGAAGGAAGTTCACCTCGCCTGTGATGCCGGAAGAGCGCAGCGGCCGCTGATAATCGTCAAAGAGGGAAAATCCCTGCTTACAGAAAAACACCTTAGGCAGCTCAGCGAGGGAGAAATCACCTGGCACGATATGATTAGGCAGGGAGTCATCGAATATCTTGATGCAGCTGAAGAAGAAAACGCTTTCGTCGCTTACGACGAAGCAGAACTCACTCCGCAGCATACCCATATCGAAATCACTCCCGGATCAATCAGCGGGATTACCACTTCCCTGGTTCCTTTTGGGAACTACAACCAATCATCCCGCCTTATAATTGGAAGTAAAAATCAAAAACAGGCTTTGGGATTTTACGCTTCTAATTATCATCTGCGCATGGATATGGATTCAAATCTTCTCCATTACCCGCAATATCCTATTGTAAAAACAAAAGTCCACGACATCATCGATTATGGTCAGCACCCTTCAGGACAAAACATGATTGTTGCAGTAATGAGTTACGACGGCTACAACATGGAAGACGGAGTAATACTAGGAAAGGCTTCGGTTGAACGCGGTTTAGCAAGAAGCACTTATTTCAGACCAGTAGAGACGCAGGAATTGCGATACTCCGGCGGATTGATTGATGAAGTTTCCGTTCCAGATAAAGATGTAAAAGGATACCGGAGCGAACACGATTACCGATTCCTGGAAGGAGATGGAATTATTTATCCTGAAGCTAAAGTTAATGAGGGAGACGTAGTTATCGGGCGAACCAGTCCGCCGCGATTCTTAAACAGCATGGATGAATATAATCTAGCTGCCGCTACCCGGCGCGAAAGTTCTGTGAGCCTGAAACATGGAGAGAGGGGCGTAGCTGACTTTGTAATCCTCACTGAAAACGAAGAAGGGAATAAATTAGTTCAGGTGCGTCTGCGAGACGAACGAATTCCAGAAATTGGAGATAAATTCACCAGCCGGCATGGTCAAAAAGGAGTTACCGGAATTTTAGTGCCAGCCGAGGATCTTCCATTTTCTGAAAGTGGAATCACCCCGGACGTAATTTTCACACCACACGGGATTTCTTCAAGAATGACTGTTTCCCATCTGATTGAACTTATCGGCGGAAAAGTGGGAGCATTGGCCGGAAGATATGTCGACGGGACTTTATTTGAATCGGAAAAAGAAGAGGATTTGCGAAAAGAATTGCTCAGTTTGGGATTTAACGGGAACGGCACGGAAATATTTTATGACGGTAGAACTGGAAAACAGATGCTCGCCAGGATTTTTGTTGGAAATATGTACTACTTACGATTGCGTCACATGGTCGCTAACAAAGTGCAGGCGAGAGCGCGCGGTCCTATACAGTTATTGACCCGGCAGCCTACCGAAGGTAAAGCTAAAGAAGGGGGGCTTAGATTAGGTGAGATGGAGAAGGACACTTTTATCGCTCATGGAGCAAGCCTGCTCTTGAAAGAAAGATTTGACTCTGATAAAATTACGGTGCCGGTCTGTGAAAAGTCGGGACTGATGGGATATTATGATCCTCGTAAAGGCGGAAGGGCCATATCAACTATTTACGGGGAGAATGCAGAAATGTCTAACATAGAAATCAGTTATGCCTTCAAGCTGCTGCTTGATGAGATAAGAACTTTAGGGATTTATCCTAAATTACATTTAAAAAGCAAATATTAAATAAAAAACAAAGGAACTAAAATGAACCACGAAGTCCATAAAAAAATTGACCGCATTTCATTTGGAGTATTTTCCCCTAAAATGATGGTCGATGCTGCAGCAGCTAAAATTGTAACCCCAGAGCTGTATGACCAAGAAGGATACCCGGTAGACGGCGGCTTGATGGATTTACGTTTGGGAGTTATTGATCCGGGATTGGTATGTAAGACAGATGGGCTAAAACTTAAAGAAAGCCTGGGGCATTTTGGATACATAGAGTTAGCCCGGCCGGTAATTCATATTAAGTTTGTACGGCAAATATTGGATTTATTGCGATCAACGTGTAAAGTATGCGGAAGAATTCTTATACCGGAAGAAAAAGTTAAACGCTATGTTGCTATGCTCAATAAGACGGGCGAAGAGGAAGGATTGGAAACACGAAGAAGAAAAGTTAAAGTTATCGTAGCCAAACATAAGGCCAAAGATAAATGCCCGCATTGTAACAGCAAGCAGGAAAAAATCAAGATTGAAAAACCATACAACTTCTATGAAGGGGAAACGCGTTTAAGTCCTATCGAGGTGCGCGCCAGATTAGAAAAATTGTTTGAAGAAGATTTGCTTATTTTCGGGTTCAGCCCGGAAAATTTCCGCCCGGAATGGATGATACTTACAGTTCTTCAAATACCGCCGGTAACCATGAGACCAAGCATCACTCTCGAATCCGGAGAGAGAAGTGAAGACGACTTGACCCACAAACTAGGGGACATTGTACGGATTAATCAGCGATTATTTGAAAATATAAATGCCGGTGCGCCAGAAGTCATCATCGAAGATCTCTGGGACTTGCTGCAATATCACGTCACTACATTTTTCGATAACGAAGTAGCCCAACTTCCGCCGGCACGCCATCGTGGCGGACAGCCGCTTAAAACATTAACTGAAAGAATCAAAAGCAAAGAAGGGCGCATCAGGCATAATCTGGCCGGTAAGAGAACTGATTTCTCTGCACGGACGGTCATCAGCCCCGACCCGATGATTACTTTGAACGAAGTTGGAGTTCCTTTGAGCATAGCTATGCAGCTAACAATTCCTGAACGAGTTACGGAATGGAACAAGGAATATCTGCGCAAGTTGATTGAAAGCGGCCCTAAAAAATATCCCGGGGCCAATTACGTTATCAAGCCTAACGGAAGAAGAAAAACAATTACTGAAGAGACCAAGCAAGAAATCCTGGAAGAGCTTGGTGAAGAATATATTGTAGAAAGACATTTGATTAACAAAGATATCGCTCTTTTCAACCGGCAGCCTTCACTGCATCGAATGAGCATGATGTGCCATTTGGTGAAAGTTCTGCCTGGAAACACTTTCCGTTTAAATCCGGCAGTATGTAATCCGTATAACGCCGATTTCGACGGAGACGAGATGAACCTTCACATCCCCCAGAATGAAGAAGCCCGGGCTGAAGCGCGCATCTTGATGCTGGTAGAAACACAGATCATAAGCCCGAGGTATGGACTAAGCGTGGTAGGTTGCATCCATGATGCCATTACCGGCAATTATTTACTGACTAAAGAATTGGTCCTCACCAGGAACGAAGCAGTGGATTTGCTTTACAGCTGCGGCGTAGAAGACGTATCTCATTTACTGCAGAAAGATAAGATTGATGGAAAAGAAGTTTTCTCTGTATTGCTGCCAAAAGATTTCAATTTCATGGGTGAGGATAAAAGCGGAAATCAGGTTAAGATAGTAAATGGCGTGTTGAAAACTGGAGTCATGGATAAATCAAATTTAGGTCAGGAAAGCGGATTGATGCTGCGGAATATCTATGAAAAGTATGGTTCTGCCTTCACCGCCGATTTATTAGGCAAGATATCAAAACTGGGAATTGCCGTATTGACGCGCCGTGGGTTCACTATTGGCGTCGGTGATTTTGATCTGCTTGAAGAAACCAAGGAAGAAATCAATGCCGCAATCAGGAAAGCGGAAGAAGAAGCATTAAAACTTATAGATGAATATTATGCCGGAAAACTGCACGCGCTTCCAGGAAGAACAGTCGCAGAGACTTTAGAGCTGCGTATTTTAGAAGTGCTGAACCGCGCCAGAAATAAAAGCGGAGATATCGCGGTACGGCAAGTTCGTGAAAGTTCAGCACTGACCATGGCCAGATGCGGTTCGCGGGGAAACCCATTAAACATTGCACAGATGACTGCTATCGTCGGTCAGCAAGCCCTGCGCGGAAAGAGAATCGAAACCGGTTTCAAAGGAAGAACTCTCCCTTATTTTAAGCGAAATGATCTTAGCCCAAAAGCGCATGGATTCATCAAAAATAATTTCAAAAGCGGATTGACGCCGAGCGAATTTTTCTTTGGAGCCATGACTGGGCGGGACGCTCTTATGGATACTGCTCTGCGTACTCCAAAATCAGGGTACCTATATAGACGATTATCTAACGCCATGCAGGACCTCAAAGTAGTGTATGACGGTTCGGTGCGCGATGCCAGCGGAAAGATCGTGCAATTTTCTTATGGAGAGGATAATCTTGACGTTTCCAAAACCAAGAACGGCGTAATTGATGTGAAAGAAATAATCCAACAAATAATTGGCAGGGAGAAGTGAAATGAAAAGCGAGCATGAAAAAATGGTGGACGAATACGCTGACAGGCTTCCCTATATTGTGCTTGAAGACATTAAAAAAAACCTTCCGGCAAATCTTTCAAAGAGCGACTGCAGTAAAGTAGTGGAAGCTATTCTTGCCGCCCATAAGGCTGCGAAAGTAAATCCCGGAGAATGCGTCGGGCTGGTGGCAGCGCAAAGCATCGGCGAACCTGGTACGCAGATGACCTTAAACACTTTCCACTTCGCAGGAGTCTCTGAGATGAACGTCACTACGGGACTGCCAAGAATCATTGAAATTTTTGATGCGCGAAAAGACATCAAAACGCCGATGATGGAAATTTTCTTAAAAGCTCCGCATAATAATGATATTGAGCTGCTAAAGAAGTTCGCTGCAAAAATTAAGGAAACTACTTTTGGAGAATTGGCTTCGGAATATTCACTTAATATATTTGATCAAGTCCTGCAGGTAAAACTAAATCCTAATCTGCCGGATTACGGGCTATCGGCAAAAGATTTAGTTAAAGTCATTAAAGCTAAAGTAAAAGGTTTTGGTGTCGAGAGCACGGAAGATGAAATTACAATCACTAAATCCGGAAAGAAGGAAGATCTCAAAGATATCTACAATTTAAAGGAGAAGATAAAAGAATTTAAAATTGCCGGAACAAAGGGCATAAAACAGGTATTGCCGGTAAAGCGGGGAGAAGAGTATATAATTTTAACTTCCGGCACCAATCTAAAAGATATCCTTCCTTTACCTGAAGTTGATGCTGGCAGAACCACCAGCAATGATATCTGTGAAGTTCATGATCTATTGGGCATTGAAGCTGCCCGGCAGGCTATAATTAATGAAGTGTACAAAGTTATCGATGCTCAGGGGCTGAATATTGATGTCCGCCACATAATGATGGTGTCTGACATCATGTGCGCCACTGGAGAAGTAAAAGGAGTGACCCGTTACGGCGTGGTAAAAGAAAAAGCCAGCGTATTGGCCAGAGCTTCATTTGAAACGCCGATCAAACATCTTATCAATGCCGCGTTGGAAGGAGAAGTAGACAAACTTTCATCGGTAGTTGAAAATGTCATGGTCAACCAGCCAGTCCCGGTAGGAACCGGATTGCCAGGATTAGTGACAAAGATAAAGTGAAGATAACAAAAACACGTGTTTTTGGAACAAAGAAACTAAATGTTTCTTGTTCAGAAAAGCTTTGCTTTTCTTGAATGAGAAATTTCGCACTGAAGTGCATGAAAATAAGCAACGACTTATTTTCAGCACAGAAATGAAGTCTCTGCTTCATTTCTTGTGCGGGTTTTTAAACCCTGCGAAATTTCCCATAAATCAGTAAACATTTAAAAAACAAACGGAAATAATCATAAAAATGACAGAAAATATTGAAACTGAAATGAAAGACCTGAAAGCGAAAGTTCAGGAAGGCAAAGCGATAATCGGTAAAGAACGGACTTTGAAATGCCTGCGGACAAAGTCGCTGCAAAAAGTGTATCTGGCTAAGAATTGCCCGGAAAGCCTTAAAGAAGATATCCATCGTTACGCTAAACTAATTAACACACCAGTGGTAGAACTTGAGCTTGACAACGAAGAACTGGGCCTGTTCTGCAAGAAAAACTTCTTTATTTCCGTCCTGGGAACAACTGAATAAAATTGACACGACTAATACTTGACCAGGAATCCATGGGGCTTTGCTTGCTGATGGAAAGGATTACCAAAGCTAAGGTAAAAGACTGTTTTAAAGACGAAGAAGGCACAGTTTATTTTGTTGTCGGAAAAGGAGAATTCGGCAAGGCCGTGGGAAAAGCCGGAAGCAGCATCAAGAAAGTCCAGCAGGAACTCGGACGCAAAGTAAAAGTTATCGAATACAGCGACTCGGTTACGGAGTTTATCAGGAATATCATCCATCCCCTTACCGCTGCCGAAATTGTTGAAGACGGCAGTGGTCTTATCAGTATAAAAGAACCATATAAAAAAGCAAAAAGTTTATTAATTGGACGGGGCGGGAAGAACATAAAACTATTAAACCGGGCTGTAAAACGGTTTTTTAACTATGAAGTGAAAGTGGTATAATCGATATGGGGAAAAAAACTAACGGATTGGCGGCTGCCAAGAAACTTAAGAAAAGAAGGAACCAGTATAAGATAGTCAGCAGAACCAAAAGGAAGAAGAAAGTAGATCCTTTAAAAGGCTCTTCGCAGGCTAAAGCTATCGTTCTGGAGAAAATACAGGTAGAAGCTAAACAGCCAAACTCAGCCATGAGAAAATGCGCCAGGGTCCAGTTAGTCAAAAATGGAAAACAGATAACCGCTTTCATGCCCGGCGATGGAGCTCAGAAATTAATCAACGAACATGACGAAGTTATCATAGAATGTATTGGCGGAAAAATGGGCCGCTCTAAAGGAGATTTGCCTTGTATCAGATGGCAGGTCATCAAAGTTAACGATCAAAGCTTAGATGCCTTATTGAGAGGTAAATTGGAGAAAGCAAGAAGGTAAATGAGAAAAATGAATATAACTTACACCCTAGCAATTGAAGATTTAGTTCGAAAAGAAGGAAAAGTGACGGAACGCGCTGTTAGGATCAGTAGTCCCAGTTTTACATTTGAAAAAAGATACAATCCGAATGCGACCAGCGCTAAACTTTTTAACTCTGAGAGTGATAAATTTGATACTCCTTTCAGTATATGCCACCCATTTAGAACTGTTGCCCAAGTTGTGGCCGAGCACTACTCCAGAAGTGGCGGTTCAGGTTTACCTAAAATGAAATATGATTCTGGTGTTAATGATGCCCAGCAAAGATTATTTGGAAATATTTTAGAACAAGAATTAGATACTAAAAAAAAGCAAGAAGATTTACAGGAAATCCCGGAATAATAAAATGTCAACGATAAAATTTTTTAACCGCTGGACTGTAGAAGGCGTTAAAGTAACCGATTTAGGTTTAGTCCCTTACATTACTATAGATCCGAAAATGGCCCCTAAAACCGGAGCGCGATATGCAGGAAACCGGTTCCACAAATCCAATACTTTTATTGTGGAACGATTGGCCAGCAAATTGATGCAGTCCGGCCATAAAGGAAAAAAGCATTTCATGAGTTCCGGACACAACACCGGAAAGAAAATCAAGGCCTTAAACACGGTAAAAAATGCTTTGGTCAAAGCAGAAGCAAAACTTAAACAGAATCCTCTTGCTATTCTTATACGCGCTGTTGAAAATGCAGCCCCCAGAGAAGAAGTCATCGCTATCGAATACGGTGGAGCAAGGTATCCTAAAGCAGTGGACGTTGCTCCGCAGCGAAGAGTAGATTTGGCTCTCCGCAACATGACTCAGGGAGCATATGTGAAAACATTCAACAAAAAAACCAAGATTGATGACGCTTTGGCGGACGAAATAATTTCTGCTGCTCAATCAAGCGGAAGAAGCAACGCCATCGCCAAGAAACGAGACTTGGAAAGACAGGCTGCTAGTAGTAAGTAAGGATTAGTGTTCTTGAAGTTATGGCATACAATACTTTTAGTGAAGATAATGCTAATCATCAAATCTATTCGATTAATTTTTAAATATTCTCCATAATTCTAAACCCATGATCATCCTCGGCGTCGAAAGCACCGCGCATACCTTCGGAATAGGCATCGTTACCGATAAGGGCAAAATACTTGCCAACGTCAAAGACAGCTACACTTCCAAAGATGCCGGCATGATCCCGCACGAGATCGCCGAGCACCATGAAAAAGTTGCGGAAATGATTCTCAAAGAAGCATTCAAAACGGCTAAAGTGAAATGGGAAGACATCGAGTTCATCGCGTATTCCGCCGGACCGGGGTTGGATCCCGCTCTCTGGAAAGGATATCATATTGTTACGAAATGGGCGAAAGAACACCGCAAAAAACTGGCGGGGGTAAATCACTGCTGCGCCCATCTTTCTATCGGCAAAATGTGGAACAAACTGAAAGATCCCGTTTATCTTTATGTCTCCGGCGTAAATACACAGGTTATAATCCAGGAAAAAAATAAATATTTAGTTCTGGGGGAAACTCTCGATATAGGTTTAGGAAATATGCTGGATAAGTTTGGAAGAATTTTGGGCTTAGGCTTCCCTTCAGGACCTAAGATTGAAGAATTGGCGAAGAAAGGGAAGTATATCGAATTGCCATATGCAGTCAAGGGAATGGACGTGTCATTCTCCGGCTTGCTGACCAAAGCTCAACAGTTAGTAGAACGAAAAAAATCTAGTAAAGAAGACCTCTGTTTCTCCTTACAAGAAACCGCATTTGCTATGTGCGCGGAAGTTGCTGAAAGAGCATTAGCCCATACTGGGAAAAAAGAACTGCTCTTGGTCGGCGGAGTCGGGGCAAATAAACGCTTCTGTGAAATGCTGGATCTGATGTGCAGAGAAAGAAATGCTAAATTTTACAAAGTGCCGGTAGATTTAGCCGGCGACCAAGGCGCCATGATCGCCTGGGAAGGGTTCCTGCGAAAAGATGAAGTGAGAGAAATGACGATAAATCCGCATTGGAGAGCTGATGAAGTGTGAAAAAAATAATGGTCGGTCTTTCGTTGATAATATCTGGCTGTTACAGCATTTACAAACCTAAAACATCCCAATACGATAATTACGGGCAAGAAATTGTTTTTGTTACAGGACCTAATTATTCTTATGGAGCAAGTGCCAGTTATGAGAAAGGAGTTCCCACCATTAAATACGATTCCGAATGGATGGGCCAGTTTTCAGAAGAGTTTCAAAACTTCTTTTTCTATCACGAAATCGCCCATTTTAAGCTGGGACACCTTGATAACTGGAACCCGTACGTATCACCAGAAGAATTATATGAACTGCAGCGCGAAGCAGATTGCGCTTCGGTGATTTATTTGCATATTCTCCTTCGTTACACCCCTAACCAATTTATGAAGATTTATGAAGCTGCATCTCTGGAATTTGAAAGAGAAAGAGCCCAGGATTTGATGGCCTGCCCAAATAAGTGACTGCAGTATCGCTTATATCGCACAAAAAAGCGGGGATTTGGCGGGATCATAAGAATCTCACAAAAATTTAGAAACTTTTATAAAGCTAAAAAACCCCAAATTCTACCGTGTTTATCGACGATAAACAATATTTCGCCCCTTTTAAAAAATGACTGAAAATCCAGCGCCAAAACCAGCACAAAATCCGGCCTCTCAGCAAGCGTACGGGGCGGCCCAGATCATCGTACTGGAAGGGCTGGAAGCGGTCAGAAAACGCCCCGGAATGTATATCGGAGATACCAGTATCCGCGGGCTGCATCACCTGGTCTGGGAGATTGTGGATAATTCTATCGACGAGGCATTGGCTGGGCATTGCACCAAGATAAAAGTGATTATCCATAACGACAATTCTATTACTGTTTTTGACGACGGAAGAGGCATTCCGGTAGATATTCACCCGCAATTAGGCATTCCCGCCGTAGAAGTGGCGCTGACTAAACTTCACGCCGGAGGAAAGTTTGACAAGCAGTCGTATAAAGTTTCCGGAGGCCTGCACGGAGTTGGCTTAAGCGTCGTAAATGCCCTTTCTATAGCTTTAGAAGTGCAGGTTAAGAGGGAAGGAAAAATACATTACCAGCGCTACTCCAGAGGGAACCCTTTTTCAGAATTAATTGTAACGGGAGAGACTGCCGAAAGAGGCACCGTCATCCATTTCAAACCAGACCCGGAAATTTTCAAGGAGACTGAATATCACTACGACATTCTGGCTAAACGGCTGCGTGAATTGGCCTTTCTAAATAAAGGGATTGAAATAGAGCTGGCGGACGAACGGGAAGATAAAAAGCAGGATCTCTTCAAATACGAAGGGGGCATAAAACAGTTTGTGGAATATGTCGACCAAAATAAGCAACCCCTGCATGGAGTGATATATTTTGAAAAAAACAAAGATGACATCGGCGTAGAAATAGCTCTCCGCTACAATTCAGGATATCAGGAAAATGTTTTCTCTTTCGTCAACAACATTAACACCATAGAAGGCGGAACACATCTTTCTGCTTTTAAAACCGCTTTAACCAGAGTATTAAATAATTTTGCCAAGAAAATATTCAGCGGCAAAGAGATGAAACTTACCGGCGATGATATGAAAGAAGGCCTTACTGCCGTAATTTCGATTAAAGTTCCAGAGCCATTATTTGAAGGGCAGACCAAAACCAAGCTGGGAAACAGCGATGTATTCAGCGTGGTAAGTTCCGTCGTCAATGATGAACTTAACACCTATTTTGAAGAGAATCCAACTTCTGTAAAAACCATTATAGGCAAATGCATTGATGCTGCCAGAGCTAGAGAAGCTGCCCGAAAAGCTCGGGAACTGACCAGAAGAAAAGGAGTTCTGGACGGCGCAGGGCTTCCCGGGAAATTGGCGGATTGCAGCAATCGTGATTCCTCAAAATGTGAAATTTTCATTGTGGAGGGGGATTCCGCGGGCGGCTGTTTTTCAGGAGATACTAAAGTTGCATTAGCAGACGGGCGGAATTTGACTTTTAAGGAATTAGTCGCCGAATGCCGACAAGGAAAACGCAACTTTGGTTATTCCATTACGGGAGATGGAAGCATCGGTATCGAAGAGATAAAAAATCCAAGGATAACTAAAAAAAATACTTCGGTCATCAAAATTGTCCTTGAACATGGAGAAGAGATTATCTGTACTCCAGACCACCGATTTATGCTGCGGGATGGAACGTATAAGAAAGCGGAAGAACTGGTTTATACTGATTCCTTGATGCCCTTACGAAGGCAATTATCACGAAAAGGAGAGAGGATCACCATCGAAGGATATGAAATGGTGTACGACCCGGAACGGTATCGTTGGATATTCAGCCATCTCCTTGCTGATGAATGGAACCTCAGGAATAGTGTTTATTCGGCAGAATCTGGAGCGCACCGGCACCATGCCGATTTTAATAAATTGAATAATTATCCGACCAATATTGTGAGATTGAATGATAAGATGCATTTAGAGTTACATAGAGAAAATATCAGTAAAACCTTACATACTGATGAGGTTAAAGATAAATGCAGAGCGCTGAAGCAGAGCGCAGAATTCAAGCAGATGATGAGCAAGAGGATGAAAGAGCCGCAGACTAGAAAGATTCTCAGCGAACAAGCGAAGAAACAATGGGAAAACCAAGCATACAAAGAGTTTATGAAAAGCAAGTTTTTAGAATTTTATAACCAAAATGAAGAATATCGCCAAGAGAATAATGGGCGCCTCAACCAAGCTCAACAAGAATATTGGAGCAAGGAGGAGAATCGTAAAGAGCAGTCAGAATCAATCAAAAAATATTTTCGCGATAATCCTGAAAAAAGGTCTGAGTTATCTGAAGCAGCTAAAAATCAATGGAAAAATGAAGAATTACAAAGATGGAGAAGCGAAAAGACCAAACAACAGTGGACTCCTGAATTCAGGGCGAAAAGAAAAGAAGCGTATGATCAGACTTATTTCATGGAAACCCTGAAAGCTTTGCGCAAGGTATATGACCAGCACGGAGAGATTGATATAGATGCATACGTTCAGCTAAGAAAAGAAAGCAGAAATAAGAATTTATTGAAATTCAATACTTTTACTCAAAGGTATTTCTGGAATGATCCCGAAGAAACAGCCGAAGCGGTTGAAAATTTCAATCATAAAATAAAAGAGATTGTAGAATTAGATCAAAAAATGGATGTATATGATATTGAAGCGCCAAACACACATAACTTCGCACTTGCTTCCGGCGTATTTGTCCACAACAGCGCAAAACAAGGCCGCAACCGCGAATTTCAAGCCATACTACCTTTACGTGGAAAAATACTTAACGTTGAAAAAGCTCGATTGCATAAGATAATGGAGAACAAAGAGATTATTGCCATGTTCATAGCTCTGGGAACCGGAGCAGGAGAAGAATTTGATGTTTCCAAACTGCGTTATGATAAAGTGGTTATAATGACTGATGCGGACATAGATGGTTCGCATATCATGACTTTATTGCTGACTTTCTTTTACCGCTATATGGGTCCTTTAGTAGAAAAAGGGCACATTTACATCGCCATGCCTCCATTGTACAGGATCCAAAAAGGAAAACGTGTGGAATATGTCTACTCTGATGCTGAGAAAGACAAGCTAGTGAGAGAAATGGGCGAAGGAGCGGGAATTCAACGTTACAAGGGCTTGGGAGAGATGAATCCTACTCAGCTATGGGAAACCACCATGGATCCTGCGGTGCGGAAACTTAAACAGATAACGGTTGAAGACGCCATCATCGCTGACCAGACTTTTACTATTTTGATGGGCGATGAAGTTGAGCCGCGCAGAGAATTCATCGAAAAGCATGCCAAAGAAGTCGTTAATCTGGATGTTTGATTTTTTCCCAAAATATTTATAAAAGAGCCTTGCTTATTAAAATAAGATGAAAACAAAAATATTCACAGTCATCATAGAGCAAGACGAAGACGGAATGTATATCGCTAAAGTTCCAGACATTGCCGGCTGTTATACTCAAGGAAAAACTGTTGAACAGGCTATGGAAAGAATTAAGGAAGCAATCCAAGTTTGCTTAGAGGCAGAAAAAGAAGAGTATCCCCCTTTGAAGTTTGTCGGTGTCCAACAAATAGAGATCAACGCCAGCACCTGATTCAAATGCCTAAGTTGATTCAAATTTCTGGAAAGAGGCTATGTAAGTTAAGCTATGTTTCATAAATTGAGTTATATTTTCTAAGAAATTTTTTTGTCCTCT
>CAYHXT010000018.1:15822-17149 GCA_964360675.1 uncultured Methanosarcinales archaeon | reverse complement strand
AAGAAATTAGTTAAAATTATGAGAGTTTAGCTATGAGTTGTCCGACAGAGCAGTTTTTGGCAGAAATACTATTGTCCCCCCAGAACAGTAGCAACGTTTATAAATGGATATTTTAAACAAACTAATCATGAAACCAATTCTCAGATTAGAAAAGGACCTGGCTGCAGAATTAGAGGAAGAAGCTATTTTAGAGCAGGAGGTAGAGTTAGAAAAGCGTCTGGCATTTCAGGATAAGTATGAGCGTCTTGGTTTAATCGGAAGCGGCGGACAAGGACAAGTCTACAAAGTAAGAGATCACGAAACCGGGAAAATCTTAGCTGCAAAACGTATTTGTTTAGATAACTGGGATGACGTTGATACCCTGCATAACGAAGCTCGTGCCCTGCAAAATCTAAATCATCCAAATATTCCCAGATACCGCCAGTTTTACGTCCAGGAAGATCCCCGCTGGGGAAATCCTGAATATGTCTTAGTAACAGATTATGTTGAAGGAGAGCCTCTTTCAAATAGTTTAGAAAAAGGAAAAAGGTTTGATGAACAAGAATTAAGGGATATAAAAGCGCAAGTTCTTGATGCTCTTAACGCGGCCCATAGTAAAGGAATTGTTCACCGGGACATAAAACCAGCAAACATCATGATTGATGAAAACGGCGGCATCAGCGTAACCGATTTCGGCATCGCAAAATTTCTCGGTGAGAAAACAAGAATCAGGACGCTGGGAGCAGGAAGCATTGAATACATGGCTCCTGAACAGAAACGTGGAGAAAAAATTTTCCCAGAGACAGATTATTATAGTTTGGGCATGACTCTTATTGCTCTTGCTTGTGGAAGAGATCTTACGATTAACGATAATCCTAATAACCTATTAAAAAAATTAACTTATCTTAGCGAACCATTCAAAGAAAGCATTAAATTAATGCTTTCTGAAGATGCTCAGAAAAGGAGAGAAGGATTAGTTGAAAAAATCAACGAAGTTAAGGAAGTTGAGAGCTCTTCAGATTATAAAAACGATGTTGGGCAGAAAGTCATAGTTTCCGCCGTAAATAGAACTACTATTAGTATTAATCTTCCGGAAAAATATACTGTTGCTAATCAAGAAAGATGCATCCCTGGTAAATATAGCTCGTTACGTCGGAGGAGATCAAGGGGCAGTTTTCACCGTCGCTAACATTGCGCATACTGTCGGAAGAAATCAAGGGGCATTTTTAACCGCAGCCAACATTGCGCATACTGTCGGAGAAGAACAAGTGGCAGTTTTCACCGTCGCTAATATTGCGCATACTGTCGGAAGAAATCAAGGGGCATTTTTAACCGCAGCCAACATTGC
>CAYHXT010000018.1:0-15722 GCA_964360675.1 uncultured Methanosarcinales archaeon | reverse complement strand
TTGCGCATACTGTCGGAAGAAATCAAGGGGCATTTTTAACCGCAGCCAACATTGCGCATACTGTCGGAGATCAATTTTCTATCATACCGACTCTTAACATCGCCGGCATAGTTGAAGGAAGCCAATGGGGATTAGTAAATATTGCATACCAGAAAGCCCATAAAAAGCAAGTAGGAATTATCAACTATGCCAGAGATCTGGCAGAAGGAGCAAAACAGTACGGATTAATCAACATCCAGGGACCAAGAGAAGGAAAAAGCTGGTTATTTACGGAAATATATCTTGGATTAGGGCAAAGAAAGTCAAACGGGAAGGATGAAAATCTTGAAGATATTGTTGAAGAATAATCCTGCGGGAGAAATTTAGGCGCTGTATAATCTCGCGAAAGATTTAAAAAATAAATGTCCGCATTTTTCAGCTCAGGAAAGATAACAAATGTGCCGAATGATTGTAGCTTCAGGGAACGTAGATGCCTCTAAAATAATAGAAAGCGCCGTTTTGATGGCTAAAGATGAGAATTCTATCCATGAATCTAATGAAAAAAAAGGGCCGGGAAGCTGCCGGCATTCTGACGGCTGGGGTGCGGCGTATCTCGATAAGAACGGAGAATTTGTAATCCAGAGATCCACGCGGGCCATATTTGAAGATTCAGAGGCAAGCAAGCTCTGCGAGATTGGGAAAATCAAGACTAACCTGCTGATCGTACACGTGCGGAAAAAATCCGGGAGCAAAATCTCGCTGGAAAATACCCATCCCTTCGCGGTAAAACATCCCCGTCTGGGAAACTGCGTTTTCTGCCATAACGGGTCTATCAAAGGTAAAATTATCTTCAATCCTGAATTTAAGCCGAAAGGAGAGACCGATTCAGAAAAATTATTTTATTCTATCTTAAGCAATATCAAAGAAAACGATGAAAATAAGAATAAAGAAAATAGGGCTGAAAACAATGAAAACGCAGAAACTGGCATGGAAATGGTTTTTCGCCGCACCATCCATAAATATAAAACTAAAGGGACAAATGTCATTCTTGCTACCAAAGAAAAAACACATGTCGCAATAAGAAAAAACGGGCTGCCCAGATATTACCAGATGAATATCGGCCAGAGAAAGGATTTATTGATAATTAGCTCAGAAAAGCTTAAAACCTTTCCCGATCTTTTCTGGAAAGCAGCAGAGCCGGGAGATGTCATCACATTTAATAACGGATCAGAAAAGTATTTACTCAGCAAAGAACCTAAAAATTTCATACATTAAAAGGACGATAGCTCCGCACTTTAGTGCGGAGTATCAGCCCTTTTATGTCATAAAGTGCGGGGATTAAAAAGCGTCTCTTTTCAAGCCTCGCCCTTTAAGGCGAGGTGAGACGCTTTCCCGCACTTTCATGACGAAAAATAATGGATATCATAAAAAGATAATAGTATCATCAAAACACAAAATGGAAATAAAAATTTATACCATCCCCACTTGCCCTTGGAGCACTAAAGCCAAGGAATGGCTGAAGAAAAAGAAGCTTCCCTTTCAGGACTGTGATGTCGCGGAAAGCCAAAACAGCCAATTTCGCGACGAATTGATAGAAAAGTCCGGACAAGTCAGCGTTCCGATGGTTGATTTTGGCGGGGAAATAGTTGTCGGCTTCAATGAAAAGAGATTTGAAGAAGCCTTGGAGAAAGCAAAGAAAAAACAATCTCAAGGTTAAATATTATTTGATGTTCCAGCACCGCCTTACAATCGCGACAATACTTCTTCGACGTCTTTCCCTTCAAATAAAATATCGTACAATCCTTGGATCAGCGGCAATTCCAACCCTAATTTTTCAGAAAATCCGGCGGCTTTCTTTACCGCAGTAATTCCTTCCGCCACCATCTTCATCTCTGCAAGAATGTCATCTAATTTCTTTCCTTTCCCAATCTGCTCGCCCACATACCTGTTCCTGGAATGCTTGCTGGTGGCAGTCACAATGATATCTCCAATGCCGGCCAAACCATAAAATGTTTCTTCTTTTGCCCCCATTCTCAGGCCGATTATCTTTATTTCTTCAAGGCCTTTAGTGATCACATACGCTTTAGTGTTATCCCCTAATTTTTTTCCGTCCAGAATGCCGACAAAAACGGCTAAAATATTTTTTAATGCAGCGCAGAGCTGGACTCCGATAATATCGTCACTAACTTCAACTTTCAACCGCTTAGAATCAATAGCTTCTCTTATTTTTTCCCGTTCCTTTCCTTTTTTTCCAGCCAAAACAATCCCGCTGAATATTCCCTGGCCTACTTCCTCTGCATGCGTCGGGCCGTACAGGCAATATAATTCTCCAGAAACTTTTTTCTGCGCAGCTTCGCTTAAGAAACCCAATCCGTCCGCAAATCCCTTAGAACAAATAACAATCGGCTGCTGCTGAAGCAAATGTTTTGCATGATCCAACGTGACTTCCACTTTATCTGAAGGAACAACAACCAAGACCATTTCCGCTGCCGGAAGGACTTCTTCCATCTTAGTGGAAATGAAAATATTATCAGGCAGACGTACATCCGGAAGCAGCCCGCATATCCTCTGCTCCTGCATTTCTTTAGCCTGCTCTGGAAAAAATTCCCATACTTTGACCCGATGCCCCTTTTTAGCCAGATGAACAGATATTGCGCTTCCCCAGCTTCCCCCGCCCAGAATTGCGATGTCCATGCACCAGTTATAACGGAACTGATTTAAATTGTTTGTGAAGGAAAAAACTTATCCGCATAAAACCCATCCACCTAAAACTCATCCACAGAAAGCTTATTCCAATATCATCAAGGTCTGCTGTACATTTATTTCGTAATCATAAAACAGTTCTACCAGCAAAGTGGTCTGGTAAGAATTTTCACTGGATAGAAATCCGGTGCAGAGCAGATTCACCTTTTTCTGCTCGGATTCAAAAGAAAACAAACTGGTTTCCTGCAGGTCTGCTCCCCGGAATTCACAGCTTATCGGTTTTCCGCCTAATGCCGCCGCGCCTAAAGAAACGCTTCCAACATTTCCGTTTCCTTTATTCTCGATAAGCATCCGTAATTCAACCCCTCTCCCCTGGCGAGGAATTATCTGCAATTGGGTTACGCCGAAGGGGGCGCCCTGCCCTTTAAACGTGACTTCCGGCTTGAACTGGCATCCGCCTTCAAAGGTTTCATAACCAGTCAATTGTCCCGTAACGCAAATGCTGGGTGTAAATTCAATTTTAGAATTGTATCTGGCATAAATGCGATAATTCTGCTCTTCCTTGCTTGCTCCAGGAAGCAGCTGTCCCAGCTGCCCGTTAAACAGCAATTCTTCTTTTCCGCCGCCGTCATTGAAAATGCTCTTTCCTTCTATCAATTCAATATTTTCCCGTTCTGAAAATAGTTCTACATAATGCTGATCAAAGCCCAGAATGGAAACAACCACATTCTCGATGTCATAAGCTAAATTATTGTGAATTAATATAGGTAAATTAAAAGGCCGAGCCTGATATTCTTGGGCATTTCCTGAATATTCTATGGAAATGTCCAGAAATCCTTGCCGGTAATTGATATCCGCGCCGCGTTCAGGAGTTTTAGCGCAGGAAAAAAGTAACAGCGAAAAAACCAACAATGCTGCCGATAAAATGGTGGCAGATTTCTTCATGAAACTACCTCCACGGGAGTAACTTCAACGGGGATAGATTTAGTGATCTTATAATCATAATTCATTTCTGCAACAAAAGTTTCCACTTCAAATGAATTGCCGGTCAACTCTTTCAAGTCCGGCGGAAGATTCAGGAAACACCTCTTCAATTCGCTGGGTTCCCGCTTCTTGGTCTGATCTTCGATTATAGTTATTTCACTGCCGGACAGGCAGTCTGCATTACTGATACGCTCTTCATCTACACTAAATCCGCGTTCAAATAATCCGTGGAAATTGTAGCTGTTTACTTTTAAAACCCGTCCATTTTCGAGATCCTTGACTGAGAAAGAAAATATTACTGGTTCGTCCACCAGCACCAGAGGTTCTGTAGCGCTGCCGGTCCCAAATTTAAAATTCAGCAAAGCAAATTCTTCCGGACCCTGCGATGAGCGTTCCCGAGTTTTAAAATTATCCGTCTCAATAAGTTTACGGAGCGCCGCATCGGCATTCTTGCTGATAAACGCTCGTTTCAGGAAAGAAAAAGTCTGCAAACCAGACAATACCGCATTAAATTCCATGGTGTACCGCCCCTTCAAATCCGCAGTCGGCTGACATTCCAAACGAACTTGTTTTTCAGTTTCCGCAACTTGTATTTCAGCAGCATCCAAACCCGATATGGAAATCTTTCCGGGAATATTCTGCTTTGCCTGCTTGAAGATGCAATCAAATTTTACCGTAAACGCCTGCTCTCTCGGATTCTGAACGTCCAAAGTTATCGGATACGACTGCTGCGCATTAGGCGTTTCCTTAGGGAAATATTCGTCCGTTTTCAGAGTTACCTTGGTTACTTTCTCAATAGCATCACTCACACTTCCGGCTACGCCGGGACGTTCCCCCTGCCGAAGAATCTCTTTTTGTTTTATGGTGCAATCTTTCTGCTCAGCTGCTGTTTTAAAACTAGCTGTACAATAACGTTCAATGCGCTGATTTTCCAAACAGGCCTGATAAGGGACTGAAGTTGCACTGAAAGTGCAGCCCAAGTAATCAATCGCGGTGTTCTTTGTTTCCTGAATGCTCCTGGCGGTAGATAAAAGGTATTCTTTGGCAATGAAATAATAATCTGCGTGCGTTTTATCCTGATACAATAACGGGCTTTGGGCAAGGAAAGGAAACAATATGTATATCAACAGGTAACCCAGTAAAAATGCAGTCAGCAGCCAGGCCCACCAGGGTAAACGTTGTCCCGCGCCCAGCGCGTCAAACACTCCCATCAAAAATAATACCAGGGAGAGAGCTATCCAGGCGAAGACGTAATAAGTAATCGCCGCAGATTTAAACTCTGATTCGGGAAACAGGCCTAATATGAACTGCATTAATAAATCCAAAGCAAAAGTAATCACTACTAATGTTTTCTTTAAGGCTGCTTCAGGAGTGTAATGTATGGCAACAAAAAAGAAAATGAATATCAATATGCTTATGAACAATGACGCTCCGGGGCCGTAAGATATTAAATTCTTAAGAAACAGCCCGATTATCGCAATAATTATCAGTACCAGATACACTCCGATGGACGCGGGAACTTTGCTGCTTACTTTACTGCTTGGAGAGGACCATGAATCATTTTTTAAACCGGCAAAAATATTTTTTGAAAATCCTTTTCCGCCGGCATTTGATTCTTTATTTTCCTTATAATGCTCTCTTTCTTTATTTTCCGGTTCCCTTTGAACTTCCGGCCGGTATTGGAATCTGCCCGTTCTGCCCAGCTTATCAGCCATCAAAAATTTATTTAAGTAACGTGACGTGAACTTTTTTGCCATAATCGCCTCTTTTTTGTATGGGGAATATGAATATTCCAGCCTATAAAAATGTTACTGGGAATTGCGTTTAAACGCTGAGAATTCCACCATGCTGAAAAATGCTTCGCATTTTTGGCACACCAAAATTTACAAGGTAAATTTTTAGTGTTCTAATGAATGGTGGTTTGCAAGCAAACCACTTATCAATTAGTGGAATTCTGGCGCAAGAAGGGATAGTTTTCCCTTCTGCGCTGAAAGATGGTATCTTTCATGCGTGCTCAAAAAGAAATCGACCCGAGCAAAGCGAGCATGCCACCCGTCTATTGACCAGTGGCGGTCGATTTCTCTTTTTGACATTAACTTAGAAATAATCAACTTAGAAATTATTTGCCTCTTACTCTACCAAATCCACGCTTAATTCCCGCACTTCTAAAGTTTTCCGCGGCTTGATCTTCAAAGAGTTTGCGCCCTGAACCACTTCGTCGCTTACATCCAAAGCATAAGAAACCTCTTTAGTATTAAAATATTTAGCATGGCCGTTAAATACAATGTCTCCTAATTTAAGCGCCACCACATCCACAAAATCTAAAGTTATCTTCACCCGGTTATCGCCTTCCACTACTTTCCGGTATTCTTCATAGGATAATTCAAAGTAATAAGAAGGGAAATCTATTTCTTTCAATTTCGATTCAATTACGGCATGAGTTAAGAGATAAGCTCCTTTTTCAGTCTTAAATATAATCTCGTTTTCTCCCTGGTTCAAAGTTTCTGGAGAAAATTCAAGTGGCACGGCCATCAAATCGCAATCTGGCACACCGGAATAAATAATTTTTCCGTTGATTAATATACTTAAGGTTCCAACTTCATCCATCTTACATCCAGGCTGGAACTTCAAAACAACAGTTTCCAAGTTTTTCTTTTCTACTTCAGAAACCAAGAATACATTCTTAGAAGACTGCGCTTCCACGCTGGTGACATCTGCAACTACTTGTATTTTCCGCAGCATAATTTCGTTAGTGCTCCAAAAAGCCAATCCGGGGGAGGAAACCGTAAAAGTTACCTGGTTTTCTTCCTTAAGAAGGTTTTTTGGGACGGAAATGGGAGCTAAACTGCCGGTAGAAACTTCAGCATTAAATACTTCTTCGCCATTGAATGAAACAATAAGGTTGCCCTCAGATTCTTCTACGCCCAGGCTTAACAGCACATCTTCAGTATGTTGTAAATCGGGAATCATTACCGTTAAGGTATCTGCTTTCTCTGAGAAAACTCCTTTTTTAGCATAGGCAACATTCTTTTCTGCCAAGATCTTGGCTTCAGTTTGAGTATAAATATTAATTACGGGAAGCTGATGTTCCATCTCTTTCTGAGCTAAATAATCTATCCGTCCGGGAGATACGGCAAGTAAATTTTTTTCTGTAACACCCGGTATAGTCGGCGTAGTGTCAGTTTCATCTTCAAGAAGTTTTTCTCTATCTTTTTGTGGTATTAAAATCACAAAGAAAATAATCAAAGCGGCAATAATAGCTATAAGAACTGCCGCACCAGCTGCCGATTGCCCCCTTTTTATTCTCAACATCAACTATGCTGCAAACATTTGTTATATTTAAATATTGTGGGGGTGATTAGGTTAATTAAAGAGAAGTTTTATTTGAGCCGATCTGACTTTCCTTTTTTTGAAGTTCCACCAATTCGCGTTTGGCAACTTCCACCCTATACTGGTGAAAAGTTTTGTAGGTCTTAACTTCTTTCACTTGACCGCTTTCAGGGTCGCGGAACTCTTCCTTTACTTTTACTCGTCCATCGACCAGCAGATTTGTATAGGTCTTGGCCATTTCAAGCACGTGCTGGTGATCATAAGATGTAGCTTCATAGAAGAAATCAGTCAAAGCGGTGATAAAAATCTTTTTACCTTTATCGTAGGTTAGATAACCTTCTTTACTTTCTCCTTTATAAATTACTTTTACTGGGACCGAAGCAAAAAAGGAACCATTATCTAACCTACGATTGTCAACCACTAATTCCAGCTTAAGTTCTACTTTAACGCCGCCTTCAGCATCAAAAACCAGCCCTTCTAATGTCATTTAAACCATCAAACGCCAATAAATATATAAAATTTCGTGTTCCCCAGCATACTATGCAGCTCATAACCTCGGATTTTAAGAAAGGATTTGCAAAACTTAAAGTAAATGATAAAGATGACCTATGGTATTTAAGCCAGTTGATTGACCCGGGAGACATCATCAAAGGCAAAACTACCCGCAAAATAAAAATCGGCGAAGGAGAAAATGTTAAATCTGTAAAAAAGACGCTCACTCTCATCATTGCTGCGGAAACGGTCGAATTGACTGAAATTTCGCTCAGAATCAACGGAAAAGTCAAGGAAGGCACTGAAGAGGTACCCAAAGACAGCTACCAATCTATCGCCTTGGAAGAAGGCTCAGAATTTACAATCGTAAAAGAGCGGTGGCTGGAGTATCAGAAACAAAAACTTCGGGAAGCCTGTGAAAAGAGATTTGAATATCTGCTCTGTTTATTTGACCGGGAAGAAGCCTTATTCGCATTAAGCAAAAAGTTCGGCTATGAAATATTAACAACATTAAACGGGGAAGTGCAGAAGAAATCCAAAACTGTAGAAATAAAAAAGGATTTCCAAGAAGAAATAATAAAAATACTTGAAGCTTACCATGAACGTTACCGGCCCAGCAATATTATCCTCGCCTCCCCCGCATTTTACAAAGAAGACCTTTATAAGAAAATACCGCCTTCAGATTTCAAGAAGAAACTTGTTTTAGCAGTCTGCTCGGATATCAGCGAACGTTCTTTGGATGAAGTCATGCGCCGCCCCGAGCTGGCAGAAGTGCTTAAGCACAGCCGGGCGCGTGAGGAACAATTACTGACGGAAGAACTGCTCAAAGAGATCAGCAAAAACGAAAAAGCGGCGTATGGCTGGGCGGAAGTAAGAGATGCCGCGCAGAACGGGGCAGTGCTTAAACTTTTATTGACGGACGATTTTATCCAGCAGAAAAGAACTCGCGGCGAGTTTGCTGAAGTCGATCATTGCATGAAAACCGTAGATTCTTTGCAGGGAGAGATCCACATCATCGCTTCAAAAGGAGAACCGGGTAAAAAATTAAACGGTCTTGGCGGAATTGCAGCAATCCTGCGTTACAAGAAATACATGTGAAAATATATATCAAATTATATGTGAAATAAAAAATTAGATATTTGGGGCGGATTTCATGCCTATTATTTCATTTCACATGCCGCAATTCTCGTTAAAAACCTAAGCCTATATTTTGTAAAACCATAACCTTTTAATAGTAGTTTATTTTACTGATGCTCAAGTAGCAAATTAGAAAACGGCAAAACATTTAGGACAAAATAGTAGTAGTCGTTTTCTAAATAGTAAATGTACGGGCGTTCTGTCTCAGAACTTTCGTCATTTACTAAATAATAATTACTTACAAAAGGGGGCAATTAAAATGATTGTGAAAGAGGAAATGTTAAGCCAACTGCGGCGTTACTTCGATTTAAACTTATATGAAGTAAAGCTCTGGGCGGCATTGTTGAGCCGCGGCGTCTCTACCGCCGGAGAATTATCAGATATAGCAGACGTTCCACGTTCCAGAAGTTATGACGTTCTAGAATCTCTGGAGAAAAAAGGGTTTGTGGTGATGAAGTTAGGAAAACCCATCAAGTATATCGCCATTCCTCCTGGTGAAGTAGTCGATAGGGTAAGGAAGCACATGAATTTTGAAGCTCAGGAAAAAATCAAGCGCCTGGAGTCAATTAAAGGTTCAGACTTATTGCAGGAACTTGAAACTCTCCACAACAACGGAATAAGTTTAGTGGATCCTTCAGACATCAGCAGCTGTTTGCGGGGAAGAAATAACTTGTACAATCATCTGGATCTATTAATCAAAGATGCGCAAAAGCAGGTTAATATCATGACTACTGAGAAAGGATTTTTACGTAAAGTGGAAGGGCTACGCGCTTCTTTAGAAAAAGCCAAGAAGAGAGGAGTAAGAATCAGAATTTCTGTCCCGCTGACTAAAGAAAACAAAGCAGTTGCCGACGAACTGAAAGGGCTGGCTGAAGTAAGGCACAACTCCAAAGTTAATTCGCGTTTCGTGACCGTAGACGGGAAAGATTTGGTCTTCATGATGCTCGATGACAAAGAGGTGCATCCTTCTTATGACTTGGGCGTTTGGGTGAAAACTCCTTACTTTACCACCGCCATGGACCAGATGTTTGAGCACGTGTGGAATTCCAAATAGATCTTTATTTTTATATTTTTTAAAATTTTATTTTTATAGCAAATCTCGTTAATAATGGAACTTGCCGAGATTTGCTAGAATAGTAAATCGCATGGCGTAATGCGCATAATGAAACACACAACAAAGAAACTACTTTGTTGGTGTTCCAGTAAAATCTTTGTTTTACTGTGAACAACGATTTCATTGGCGCACAAAAATGATTGTGGTCATTTTTCGTGTTCCATTACTTTTGTGATTTACTATTAGATAACTGGTGAAAAATGATAAACGGGAAACATCTAGTTATGCTAAGTCCTTCGTTAGATGCAAAGATTAGTGCTATTGTTGAAGAGAGCGGGTTGGATAAGGGGGAAGTTTTGCTCCAAGCTTTTGCTCTTTACTATCTGGCATATGAAACGGTTAGATCCGGAGGAAATATATTATTACAGATGCCGGTTGACGGGACTTATCAGCTCACCGAAGTCACCAACATCGGTAATAGGGCGAAGAGATAATCTTTTCTCATTCATTAAGCCAGAAAACTGCCCGATGCGTTTTTTTGACCTTGCTTTTCTATAAGTAAAATCGAAAAGCAGATTTTATAAATAATCGCCCTTTTTAAATCCTTTATGGACATAGGAAAACTTATTCTCAAACTTCATCCTTTTGAAAGAACTGTTCTGCCCGTGCTGGTGTGGGAAAAAGATTTTCCGCAGATTGTTGCCAAAAGCAAACTGCAGGAGATTGAAGTCATGCGCGCCCTGCAGTGGCTGGAAAACAAAGGGCTGCTGGCTATCAGCTCAGAAACAAAAAAAGTCGTCTCTTTAGACAAGAACGGGCAGCGGTACAGAAAAGAAGGGCTGCCGGAAAAAGCATTTCTTACTGTTCTTTCTGAAGATTTCAAAGGATTGAATGTAATCACAAAAAAATCCAAGCTCAGCCGGGAAGAAGTCAATGCCTGTATCGGCCTCCTGCGCAAGAAAGGGGCGATAGAAATACAGCCGGGAGAAAATTTTCAAGTAAAAATCACCGAGCAGGGGAAAAAAATAAAAGAGCAGCCGATTCCAGAAGAAATATTTCTGCATAAACAGTTTCCCCTGGAATTAAATCTGCTTTCCAAAGAAGAAACAACTCTATTTGAAGAGCTGAAAAAAAGAAAAGAATTTCTTAAAGTGGAAGAGGTAAAGGAAACGGCTGCGGCTCTTACTGAGCTGGGGGCAAAAATTGCTTCCATGGATCTGAAAGGAAAAGTCATCAACCGGCTTACCGCCGGCATGCTGAAATCCGGGGAATGGAAAAGCCAGCAATTCCGCTCTTACGACGTGGAAATCAACGTTCCGCAGAAATATCCCGGCAGGAAGCATTTTGAAAATGAAGCCATTGATTACATCAAGTCCATCTGGCTGGAAATGGGTTTCAAGGAAATGACCGGCAATTATGTGCAGTCCGCTTTCTGGGATTTAGATGCGCTTTTCACTCCGCAGGATCATCCAGCCCGAGAGATGCAGGATACGTTTTATCTGCATGGAAAAGCGAAACTTCCCGAGTTGTGGAAGAAAGTGAAAGAAGTCCATGAAAGCGGCGCAGATACGGGAAGCGCCGGATGGAAGTATAAATTTTCCAAGGAAGAGTCTGAACAAGTATTATTGCGCACCCACACCACCGTATTGTCAGCACAGACGATAGCTGGCCTGAAGAAAGAAGATCTGCCGGCAAAATTTTTCGCCATCGGAAAAGTTTTTCGCAATGAAGCTTTAGATTGGAAACACTTATTTGAATTTTATCAGGTAGAAGGAATTGTCATCGATCCAAATGCCAACCTGAAACATCTCAAAGGATACCTGGCTCAATTTTACAAAAAAATGGGTTTCTCTAAAGTCCGCATGCGGCCTGCGCACTTTCCGTATACCGAACCAAGCCTGGAAGTAGATGTCTTCCATCCGGTCAAGAAGCAATGGGTTGAATTGGGCGGCGCGGGAATATTCAGGCCGGAAGTGGTCAAGCCCTTGTTGGGATTTGACTGCCCCGTTCTGGCATGGGGGCAGGGAATGGGAAGAATAGTGTCAGAATACTGGAATATCTCCGACATCAGAGATATTAATAAGAACGATCTTAAACAGATACGCAACATGAAATTGTGGCTGAAATGATACGGCTGAAACAGTATGGCCTAAATGATGCTGCCGAAAAGATGCTGTTGAAACGAAAAGATATATGTTTGAAATGAAATAAACATGCCAACGATAACTCTAAACAAACAAGTCGTGGAAAAATTGCTGGGGAAACAGCTTTCGTTAGAAGAGCTGAAAGACCGCATCGCCATGCTGGGGACGGATTTAGAAGACATCACCGGCAATGAAATTCACGTGCAGATTTTTCCCAACCGGCCGGATATGCTGTCAGAACAGGGATTTGTGCGGGCATTAAGTTCTTTTGTCGGAGTGAAAAGCGGATTGCAGAATTATGCCGCCAAAGACAGCGGGCAAGAAGTAATCATCGACCCTTCAGTAAAAGGAATAAGGCCTTATACTGCCTGTGCTATTGTCAAAGGACTGAAATTCGATGACGAAAAAATCAAGGAGGTCATCCTGATTCAGGAGAAATTGCATGTTACTTACGGAAGAAACCGAAAAAAAGCCGCCATAGGTATTTATCCTCTGGAAAAAATAACTTTCCCCATCACTTACAAAGCCGAAGTTCCTGAAAAAATCAAGTTCTGCCCTCTGGAAGCAAACTTCGAAATGACTGCTGCGGAAATAGTGGAAGAACATAAGGCTGGAAAAGAATACGGGCATCTCTTGAATGGCCTGTCAAGATATCCTCTGTTTGAGGACGCAAAAGGAGATATTCTCAGCATGCCGCCCATAATAAATTCTGAAAAAACCGGAAGGGTTACTGCTCAAACTAAAGATTTATTCGTGGAATGCTCCGGATTTGATTTTGGGGTGTTAAGCACCTGCCTGAATATCATCGTAACGGCTTTAGCCGACATGGGCGGAGAGATTAATTCACTCCATTTAATTTATCCGGACGAAGTAAAATCATCTCCGGATTTAACGCCACGAAGAATGAAATTGGATTTGCCATACGTCAACAAAAGGCTGGGGTTGCAATTATCGGCTGCAGAAGCAGGCAAACTATTGGAACACATGGGATATGGGTGCCAAAACGGGGAAGTGTTAATCCCGGCATACCGGGCAGACATTCTGCACCAAGTTGATTTGATTGAAGATATCGCTATAGCTTACGGCTACGAAAATTTTAAGGAAGAAATACCTAATGTGGCCACCATCGGGGAAGAAGATGCATTTGAAAAGTTCGCTAACAAAATCAGGGGATTATTGGTGGGGCTGCAGTTATTGGAAGTTAAAAATTTTCACCTGATTACCAAAGAAGAGCTTACCGTCAAAATGAATTCTGCTGCTGCAGTGGTACCGCTGAAAAATGCTCTGGGGGAGCATAATCATCTGCGCAATGCGCTCTTCCCCAGCCTGATGAAAAATCTCCGGGAAAATCAGCACCATGAATATCCGCAGAACATATTTGAGATCGGAAGGACATTTAATTACGATAATTCAGAAACCGATAATTCAGAAACGGGAATTGCGGAAGCAGAACATCTTTCTGTAATCCTTTGCCACGATAAGACAGATTTTACGGAAGCGCGGCAGGTCATGGAAGCTTTGCTGCAGTCAGCAGGGATTAAATGCTCCGTAAAAGAGAGCGAGCATCCCAGCTTCATCGAAGGAAGAATTGGGGACATCATGGCGAACGGGGAAAAGATTGGCATCATCGGCGAATTTCATCCCTTAGTTATTATCAATTGGGGATTGCTCATGCCGGCAGTAGGTTTTGAATTGAATTTGGCAAGATTGTTTGAATTAGCTTGGAAGAATTAATCCTCGTTCAGCAATATTTTTTCCGGATTTAAGTATTATTTTTATGATATGGCTGTCTGATAATTCCTTTTCCAGATGTTTCAAATAGGCTCAATAAACACTTTCTTGATGCCAATAGCAATCCCTTTTTCTGCAGTGTTAATTTCTACCGCAGACATAGCCGCTTCGCCGACAGCGACCAATTCTTCCTTAAGCGTAATTACGGCAACAATTTCTCCCTTGCGGAAATTTTCTAATTTGGAAATGCCGGGGATAGCAAGGTTTCTGCCGTGAGAAATGCTCTCGACGGTGGTATCTAAAATCCAGCATTTAGGCATGTGCCTGAGCGCGTTTTCTATAGGCTGAATGCAGCGCAAAAGAAATTTAGGATTATTTTCTTCCTTGTAGAAGTAATAAGCATCCTGCAGATCGTTAAGAGTGATGAGATTGTCCCGTTCAGTGAAAGGGCCGGCCTGCGTCCTGCGCAGTTCAGCCATGTGCGCTCCCACGCCCAGCTCTTCCCCAATCTTATGGCATAACACGCGGATGTATGTTCCTGCTTGACACTTGACGCGGAACAAAACGTCTTTTCCTTTAATCTCCAGAATTTCAAGCTCATAAATCTCCCGGGTTCTTTCCACACGTTTCACTGCGCTTTTGATGGGCGGCCTTTGCCGTATCTTCCCCATGAATTTATTGACGGTTTCGCGGATGGTTTCTTCCGGCGCTTCTTTGTGCAGATGCATCAAGCAGACATATTCTTTTGGCGCAGTAAGAAGAAATTGGGTTATTCTCGTGGCTCGGCCTAAAGCGATGGGCTGTACGCCGGTCACGGCCGGATCTAAGGTACCGGAATGCCCAGCTTTAGAAATCTTGAGAATTTTTTTAACGTAATCTGAAGTCTGGTGGCTGGTCGGGCCTTTGGGCTTGTCGATGTTGACAATGCCGTATTGGATCAATTCTTCAACAGTTCGTTCCGCTGGATGTTTTCCAAATTCGCCCACGGCCGCTTTTTTAATGAAGATAAGACGTTGCATTCAGGGAAGAAAATGAAGATTAATTAAAAATGTTCGTAGAATTATTCTTTCGGTTCAGCTTTTGGCTGTTCTGCTTTTTCTTTAGCAGATTCTTTCTTGACCGCTTTCTGTTCTTTCTTCTCTTTATTTTCAGCAGGAGTTTTCTTTGAAACTGGCTTTTCAGCGCCGAACAGGTCTGCTTTCACTACGCCTTTTTCGTCTTTCACCACTTTCACTTTAACGTGGTGGGGCGGATTTTTAATGCCGTGCTTCCACATTAATTCGTTTAATTCTTTGCTTAATTTAACGTCTTTAACGTCTTGAGCTTTCATGTGTTTGGCTAAGAATTGGCGCAAGGCGATGACTGCCTTTTTAGTGCGGTTCCACCGCGGCGCTTTCATGTATTCTTTGCGCAGAGGAACATTATAAGTCCTTTCCAAGGTTTTTTCAGTTGTTTTTGCCATCTTTAATGTTTAATTTTCATTCGATGTTTACATTTAAGCTTTAGTCTTAATCCTTCTCCAGTTTCTTTTCACGCGAGTTATCCGTGAAGGATGAACACGCCGTCCTTTTCCGAAGGTTTTGAATACCGCCCAGAAAGGAGCCCATTTGGTCTGCCCGCTAAGTTTGATTAAGCGTTTCTTTCGGGAAGGATGTTTGTAAGTAGCCATGGGGTTTATTGCTGTGATTCTTTACGTTCTCGTTTAAATATTTGAATTGCTATCTTATCTAAGAAGGAAGTTCCTTTCGGCGTCAGGGTCCTGCCTTTATGCGCGCCTTTTTGAGTATGCTTAATCAACTCTGATTTTTCCAGCTGCTGGAGAATTTTTCTTAGAATTGAACCTGATGCTTTGTAAAAATGTCCAGGCTGATAACCGCGCCGTTTTCTTCCGCCAAACCTGGTCCTGAGCTTTTCGGTTCCGACCGGACCTAATTTAGCTACGCTGCGCAACACCGCAGCAGAGCGGAAGTACCACCAATCAGTATCGTCAGGAAGACGCGCTTTGTGATGGCCGGTTTTAACGAATTTTGACCAAGGCGTCGGCTGGACTAATTTCATCTTTTTAAGTTCTTCAGCAACCTTTTTGTTTAATTCGGTAGGATTAACAGATAATATATGGGTCATAGCGGTTCAGGATAGGGGCTTATTTATAAAGTTTTCTTTGAATG
>CAYHXT010000017.1:0-17162 GCA_964360675.1 uncultured Methanosarcinales archaeon | reverse complement strand
AGCCATTCATCTCACGCACTAAAGTGCGGAGATTTCTGGCTCATGCTATTAAGAATAATTATTTGTAACCATACAATGCATTTATTTCTTTCTGAACGGCCTTGGTAACAGCCTTTATTGGCTGCGAGCCGTCAAGGATTACTATTTTTTCCGTATCGCGCAATTTTTCTACCGCAAGAAGATAATTCATGCGGACTTTTTTCTGAAACTCCAGGCCATCAAAATATTCTTTGGTTCGCTGCCTATCCTTCCCCATCCTGTGTATGGCCAGCTCCGCAGTAACATCTAAGAAAATAGTCAAGTCCGGAGGACATAATTCCTCATGCCGTTCGATTAATTCATCTATATCCATTCCCTGCGCTGATTGGTAGGCAAGAGTGGATAATTTATAGCGGTCTGAAACAACCTGCAGCCCCATCTCCAATGATGGTTCGACAACATTTTCCATATGCCACAGCCGATCATTGATGAAAAGATTCGCCCAATATCCAGGTTCATTGACAACGCTTTCTCCTGGCAATAGGTCTCCCTTCAGACGCCGGCGAAGCTCAATCCCATGAGGAGATATTTTAGTAGGTTCCCTAGTCAAAACAATGACATTTTGTTTATCTTTTTCAAAAAGATAATTAGTCAAAAGCTGGGCCTGCGTAGTTGTGCCGGAACCGTCTATCCCTTCTAAAACAATAAATTTTCCAGGTTTCATGTTCTCACATAGGTCACAAATGAATGACCTGCTTTATCTTCTCTTTTCTGCTCTTTCCATTCAGAGGATCTTATCTCTGGAAAAAATCTCATTTCCGCACCTCTAATCTGCTGATGGATAAAAGTGATTTCTAATGAATCTGCATAAGGCATGGCTGCTTCATAAACCTGCTGTCCGCCGCAGATAAAAATAGTAGAATAATCTATTCCTGCCATGAACGGCTTCTGTTCATGCAAGCTGTCAAGTGCTTCTTGTAAAGAACGGACCACATAAATCCCGTCTGCATTAAACGATGAATCGCGAGTAAGCACTACATTCAGTCTTCCCGGAAGAGGCCTATATTTTGGAGGGATAGATTCATAAGTCACACGACCCATAATTATCGGATGCGGAGTGGTGAGTTCCTTAAATTGTTTAAGGTCTTCAGGTATCCGCCAGGGAATCTTGCCTTCTATACCTATAACATTATTCTCTGAAACTGCCGCTATAATAATTATTTCTGATTTTTTCATTTTATACTTCCCATTTTACACCGCAATTGGAAATCTTATGAATGGATGATGCTGATAATTTAATACTTTAGTATCAGTATATTTCCAATCGAAAATTGATGTGAAATTTTCCGTCTCTATTGTTGGAAGTGAAAAAGGTTTTCTGCTGAGCTGTTCTTCTGCACCTTCGGAATGATTTACATACATATGTGTATCTCCTAAAAAGCCGACCAGCTTTCCTTCCTTATATCCGGTTTCTTTGGCCAGAAGATGAAGTAAAGTTGCATAACTGGCAATATTGAATGGCAACCCTAACATAGTATCTACTGAACGCTGAGTCCAGGCAAGATTTAGTTTATCTTCACTTATATTTACCTGAAATTGATAATGGCAGGCGGGAAGAGCCATCAGATGAAGCTGTGCCGGATTCCAAGCTGAAACGATCATTCTTCTATCAGTTGGATTTGTTTTAATAGTATTTACTAAATTAGCAAGTTGATCAACGCCTTGTCCAGTATAATCTGCTTCTAACCCCCTATACTCCGCGCCGAAATGCCGCCATTGAAATCCGTAAATTGGGCCTAGATCAGATTCTTCCAGCATCTTCCTTTTTTTTTCATCATCATGAATATAAGAAATCCTACCACTCCAAGCATCCCAGATGTGATTATTCCGTTCCTGCAGCCAGCGTTTATCGGTCAATCCCTTAATGAAAAATTCTAGTTCTGATAATACCTGCGGATAAAGTAATTTCTTGGTAGTCACTAAAGGAAATCCATCAGCCATATCATGCTCAAATTTTTCTCCAAATATAGCTATTGTATCTACCCCGGTTCTGTTTTTAGCCCTTACCCCTTTTTGCAGGATTTTCCTTACTATTTCTAAATATGCTTCCATGCTAAACTCAAGAAAAACAATCTCTTTAAAACCATTTATGCGATGAAAAATAACCATTAAAATTCATTATTACTTGAAAGTACAACTAAAAGATGTTTAATAGACACTATTTAATAACAAGCACTTTATCTGCCGGATATATTTCAATTTTCCGTTTTCTTCTTTCAACTCCGTCCTTCCGGCATTAGGGATAACTTTCACGCCCAGTATATTCTTTTGATGAATTTAGCAGGATTCATGAAGAAGAGATTTAAATACGTATAATCGCAGCCAGGCGAGGAATAAAGCAGCGATGATTATATTTACTATTGCAGCTGCTAACGGAGTAGTATACATAAGCGGCTGCCGCAGCAGTGAAGTAAGCAAAGTTAAAATTTCCGCGGTGCCTGCCGCAAAAAGAAGCAGGAACCCTGCTTTTCTGCTTTTCTGCTTCAATATAATAAATCCGGAAGATAATGCTTCCCATACTTTATATTTCTTGGCAAAGTTATGATAAATAAGCAGGATAAGAAGCACAAAAACAAGAATCAGGTAAAACCCGGCGATGCCGGTGACGACGAGACGGATAGTATCCATCATCTGGGTGTGAGTGATATAAAATACCGGAAATAACCCGTAAATCGCATCGATGATTAGTAATAAAAATATTTTAACTGCTACAAAAACAATGCCGAAACCTGCCAGAGGTAAAAGCAGGGCCAGATTTAGCGCATTCCAGCGCCAATAAGTTTTTCTGCTTACTTTTTTCTTTTCCAGATGGTTCCAGATAACTGCCTGGGAATAAGAATAAAGAAAAAATGAAGCAATGGCGAGAAATAACAATGCTGTTAACGACACTAAAAGGAAAGAACGCACTTCAGTTAGGAACGGCAATAATTGTTCTGTCCCGGAAGCAGCTAACTGCTGAATTTCTTCTATCGAACGGCCCTGCATGATTTCAACTGACTTTTCCCGGACGTAAGCAGCAAAAAGCGTAAATACTGTAAATATTAATGAATAGGCAACTGTATCAGCTAAAAAAGTATACCAAAAATCTTTTCCCAGTTTGAAAGAGTTGAAAAAAACTTTAAATTGCCGTTTTGTTTCTAAAATTATCCCCATTTCTACCAGTCCGTATTTCTGCTTACTTCTTTTTTATTATGGGTAATGCTGGTAGCTTCTTTTCCGGAACGCTCCCAGTTGACTTCTCCGACCGAAGAGATGAATCCATCATCATTTATTCCATAACAAACGTCACCGATTTCATCAAAACCGGCAGCTACTCCTTCCCTGCCGGCAACGCCGGCACTCATGGGGGCTTGATCCCATACGATACAGGCCTGATCGTAGACCTTAGAAGAAAATTTGATTATGGTATCTTTATCAGATTTCCCGTTATTAAGCTGAATCGGTGAAACGGTATTGCCGTTAAGATCATACAACGGAACATTGCCTGGGCGGAGAACGATATTAAAGGAGACTGCCACTCCGTTTTCATCCACCAGGGGAGTAAGAACTTCGTCCCTTGGCGCAGAAACAGCCCAGGTTATCTTGTAAAAGTATCCCTCCATAGGTTCATCTTCATCCGGCTCTTCATCACGATCTTTATCTGCATAACAGAAACTGTCATCGATGCATACTTGCTTTCGTTCGCAGATGAATTGCTCTTCCGCTTCCTGATCCGGATTGCGGTGGCAGAGTATGGGCGAATTTTCTGCAGAACGTTCCATCTGGATGGATGCCACGGCCTGATAAGTCCCTGACGGAGTTTTGATGACTGCTTTACCTGCCGGCTCAATTTCGCGCCAATGCAAATCGCTGTTTTCACAAATAGCAGATGGAAACCAATTTTCGCCTATCATCGGCGCAAAAGCGATATCCATATCTCTTTGCCAGTTTTTATAAAATTCAGTATCGCCAAATAGTAGCTGGCTGATAGCAGGATATGATTTAATTGATTTAGTAAGAGAATAAATTGATTCCATGACCGTCTGCGCAACGGCTAAAGAACCGGTAGTTCCTTCTGTGATCTCATTTAAGGATTCTTGGTGTTCTTGAACTTTAATTAATGCTTCATCTTGCGCAATTTGTATCTGATCTCTTTCTTTTTGTGCTTGTTCAAGATTAGAAGCAGCATCCCGTATTATTTGGTCACGTCCGGGCGTGTCCACGGGTAATTGTTGGGCTTCTGTTAATCCAAATGCCGCTTCACCGACTTTTTCCTGAGCATTAGCAAGTTCCGTGCCGCTTGGAACAAAAGTGCCCTGCGGTGTTTCTTCTACTGTAACTATTCCTGCTGATGTTCCAACCTCATACTTACCGGTATAGTCGCCTTTTTCATTGCGTTGGGCAAATATTTGTGTTTTATCCGATGTCTGTATCCCTTCCAAACGACCGGTGCGGGAGTTACGATATTCTATCTCTGGAACTTCTCCCGCCCGTTCAGCTCCGTCCCGCTCATAACTTAAATCTGCAAGATAAGTTTGCTGCTTGCCTTGAGCGTCAATTAAAGTTGCTGTTCCTGAAGTAGGGACAAAACATCTTTCCTGTGCACAGCTTCCATCGCCTTTCTCATATAAATCACCGCCTGAATATTCCCGCCGTTCCTGAGTCTTAGTGTTAAAAACCGTTTGCGTTTCTTTTTCAAAATCGGTAACTGTCAGCTGGTTTTGCGCAAATTGCACGGCATGGTTTTTATCTGCAGAATAAACTGCAGCTCCGTTTTTCATCTGGCCTGGCGTTACTCCTTTTCCAACCATTACTGTTTCCTGCCGGCCTTCAAATCCTACTACCAGAACTCCTTCTTCACGCTGCTGCGCAGTCTGAGAAGCTATAGTCTGCCCATCTTTCCGCAAAACTTGCCAGGATGTCTGGGTTGTCGGCTGCCCCGGCTTTTGCGGACCTGCTGAAGGAACGTTTCCGGTGACAGTAACATATCCTTGGACATCGGTAACTGCGGTCATAGTCCCAAGATTATTGGTAAGAGTATAAACAATCGTATCTTTATCACCGCCTGGTATTTGTCCAGATTTAACCCAATCTATGAAACCGACATATTGATCATAAAGCTGCGCACCTAATATTTGTTTTGCACGACTCACTTGGAATGGATGGGTTATAGCTATTTCTGCTAAAGTGTTACCTGCTGGCACCGGAACGAGTTGAGCTGGTGCCGTTGTTCCCGTCGACGCAGTTCCTCCTTTAGCTGGAATCACATCAACTTTTGATTGCCATTGCCCTTTACTTACTGCCACTCCATTCTTATCGGTACACCCAGCGTTATTAGTACATATACAAAAGTCATCCGGACAAGACCAATCGTTATATTCCCCGTATGCTTTCCCCGCTAACGCTTCTTCCGGCTCGCTTCTATCCCACCATGCTCTTCCTGCTCTCGCTTCTTTGTCGCCAAATAAGAACTGCCATATGTCGCATCCAATTCCGCAAACGTCCTGCCCGACAGCCAAAATCACTGATTCTGAATTCTTTTCTGGATTATTTTCTGAATCATTTTCAAAAAGAGTAAGATATTTTTCTTCCTGCGCAAATGCCAAACTGGAGCTGAACAAAAGGAAAAGTACAAATAAACCTAAAATTGTTTTTCTCATATTTCTATATCACATCCACGCCGGCAGCATCGCAATAATTCAATCCACCTGATTCAAATTCAGCAATTACCTGGGTAATAAATCCGACCACGCTTTCCAATACGTCAACAATCTCCCAGATGAACAGTGAATAAGTGCAAAATCCTGAAACCGTATTGCTTGCGGTGCAATAAATCCCGCAGCCGACTATGTTAAGAGTATGGAACATCGCAAATGGATCGGCAAAAGCACGCGCTAAAGCTTTAATGACTTGGTCGTAAAAGCCTAAAAACGGAATGACTGACCATGCTTCGCCGAGAACATACTTGCACACCAGCATATCTTCCATTTCTTCGCACATGCTTACTGTTGCCAGGCCGGAACGCACTTCATTTTCCAGGCAGACAATCTTCCGACATTTTATCTGACGGAACTGGTCAACGTTCTTGATGATTCCCGGAAGACATAATCCTGCTATGGAAAGAAATAAATTCTCCCTGATGTCGCGCGCTTCGCGATACTGCGGCGGAGAGTTTTTCGTGCCCATGATGAGGGGATCACCAGGCCCGCGTACTTTTCCCAGCATTTCTACATTATACAAGTTCAGTATGAATGCCTGCCACTGCCCGTACCATCCTAAATCCTTGCCAGGGCGGCAGGATAAAACCTGGACGATAGCATCAATTATATCCCCTCCTTTATCTGCGCTGGCTGATACGCCGGTAAATCCAAAACAAAAGGCAGCTGCAGCCGCATCTCCTCCCCACAATTTAGCTGCTCTAAGATCTTCTGTTGCAGTCTTGGCAGGGCCTTCAAACAATTGAATTACCCCAATTACGATGCCGTAAACTTGCACTAAATAATCTATCCATTTTAGTATTTCCGCTATAACGCCGATGATGTCCCAGGCAACATTTATGTCATCTCGAGCATTTTCAATTATCTGCCCTAAATTTTCATCCTGCGCTCCCAGGAAAGAAAACGCAAAAGGAACCAGAACTTCTACTTCCTGAATTTCAGCAGCTCTGACTGCATTCTTGCCCACTTGGGAAAATATTTTTAAGGTGCAGACATATGACACTTCTTCCCGTTTAAATTCAGTCTCTCCTTTCTGCCCGATCTTAAATAATTCCCGGCCGTTGAATGGCTCGAATTCAATAATGATATTTGGTGTTGGAGAATAATCCCCGCTGGGTGTGATCCCGCCGTACAATAATGCCCGGCTGATGACCGGCGCGGTACTGCTGACACTGGCGGGAGCGGCTTCTCCTTCTCCAGTTTCCAATTCATCAGATAAGCAATCGGCTAATTCTATATCCAGGGATTGGACATTATCCAAATCTGAACTTAAAACTACTTTGAATGGCAATCGCGTGTAAGTCAACTGAGTAGTATCTAAATCAATAAATGCGCTGGCACCGCCCAGCGGAACAACATTCCTTACTTCCCAGTAATCAGGGTTGTCTTCCGTCAGCAGCCCAATTAAATCTATAGTCATGGCTGCTCTTTTATCATCGGTCCTGAATTGTTTTACATTGCTTGGCTCATCTTTTGGATCTGGCCAGCTTCTGGCATCGTTGCCGGCAGTATCCTGCACACGCAATTCCACGTTAACGCTCGAATCCGGACCGCTCTTGATGGCATCTGTTTCCAGAACGCATTCCCAGCGGCCTTCTTCCCGCACGCAATCTTCTTCAGTAAATATCTGCCAGCCATCTTCATCAATAAACTCATTCTCCGAATATTTAGTCTCTGCATCTAACACTAAATCATTTACATTTACCAGCACTCGCAAGCCGCTGCTTTCGGAAACGCGTAAAACTATTTTGAATATATCATTGCTTTGGAAGTATTCCTTTTCTCCGGCTTCAGAGACACCGAACAATTCAATCTGTTCAACTTTCGGGCCGGTATTATCAACCATGAATTCTGATTCTGGCGCTTCTCCTTCATTGCCTACATTATCTTCAAATTTAGATAAGCCAAAAGTCAGCACTCCTTCATTGAGATTCTCATCGATGTCCCAATAACATTCTAAAATGCTGTCTTTCTCTTCGCATTCCGTAGGTTCGGCAGCCTGGCTTAAATCAAATGCGCCCAGATTAGCTCGGATGCCGTCTTTAGATATTCCGGCGCCTTGATCTTCCGCGCGCAAGATTAATTTATTCTCCCCGCTCTTCAAATAGCTCTTGCTTTCAAATTGGCGCATAGTGCCGAAAAACTTTATTTTAGGCAGAGAATTATCAACTGTAAAAGTTTTGGAAAGGCTTCTCTCAGCGACATTTCCTTTTTCATCTTTGACTACCACCAAAACAGTAACTGTGCTTTCGGGCCGCACTTCCACGCCGCTCCAGACGCAATGCCAAAGCTTATCTTCTTCTGCATCGGCTTCACAGAGAGCTTCATCGCCGTTTAATTCGGCCTGATCTGAATACCCTTTCACTACCGGAACACTAGATTCGATTATATCTATCTTAATACCCGTCGTTCCCGTAAACTGGCCGATAAAATCTCCAAATTTAGTAAAATTCAAATTATCTGAAATTTCCGGCTTTACAAAGTCAGAAAAGAACTGCACCGCGGGACTTATCGCTTTATGCCCCAGCCGGTCTGCTGCGCGGATTTTAATCCTCTTGATGCCTTCTCCGGAAAATTCTGCCGGCAGGATATTTCCCATATCGTTATCGGCGGCATAATTAAATACTTCCTGATCTTCAATATCTGTAATAGTCTGAAGCACTACACTGCTGTCGGCATCAACGATTTCTATTTTCTGTAATCCTACTGAAGGGAAACCGCGCCTTTTATCTCCTACCGTGAAATCAATCTCCACTTTGCCGTCTTTGTTTTGCTTGACATCCCCGGGAGCAAAGAAAATTTCAGGTTCGGAACCATCGGCTCTGATGACATCGCCATTAGATGTAGTTTCAGTTTTTCCGACTAAATTCAGGAAACTGTAAATTACTTGGAAAGCATATTCTCCTTCCATCACTCCGTCAGTCAAAGGACTAAGATATTCGCAGATATGCCCCAGCGGGCTTTGTGAACAGGACTTAAAAGGAGCTTCATTATCGCCTATTTTTAATTTAACATTCTTTGGATCGATGCTGCCGTTAATCGGTGTGCCCAGACCGCCGATTAACGCTTCGACCGTCCAGACATCTCCTTCCGCATCTAAATAAGTTTCTATTCCCGCCTCGCCTTGGTTCTTGGTAATCTGCACCGTGGCAGCCAACGCCCCGGCAGAATAAAAAGGCATACTGACAACTAACATCATCATGAAAATACCTGCAAAATTCCACATCTTTTTTGTTGTTCTCGTTTTCATTTTATTTATTGATTATCATTTTATTTATAGGCCGGCCTTAGATCATTCCGGAGCGTTTGCGAAAGACGCCCTAACTCCCCCATGACCTGCAAGTCCTCCATTATGCGGACGTGTTCTTCCTGAGGCACGCCTTCCAGATTAAATGTTAAAACGGTAAAAGCGATCTCATCGGCGCTATATAACTGCTCCGGGGTAATAGTCAGATAAGTTTTTGATTCGTTCCAATGCAGCCGCCCGACTAAAAGTTTATTCATTACCTGCTCCTCAAAAGTAAAACAATTAAGCCCGAGCGTGACGCACCGCTCTTCAGCGGGGATAATAAGATCTTTTTCTCTGGTGACAAATGCGTTCACTTCATATACGCCGGGAACCAGTTCCATTGATGCCGTTCCGCTTCCAACCACTTCAGCACCAGCAGAAAATTCACCGCCAAAGATACCCGGAGTGCTATCGCTGACCCTTTTCAGGATGATGGTGCCTCTTTCATCATCGCTTAGTGTCCTTACGGTATTCGGAAATATCCAACTATGCGTAGTATCTAATGTTTCTGGCGCATAGGAATAAACGGGAGCTAAACCGGAAGCAAATAATCCTTGGGTAAAACATCGTGAAGTGCCGTCTTCTTCAATACATTTTTCTAGATTTTTTTTACGGAAAGAAACGCTGATAAACTTTTTTTTATGCAAGGGCATGACCAATCCTGAAGTCCCTTCTACTGCATAGCCTATCATACCTGGCTGCTCTTTATATCTATAAGTGTCAATAGGATAAAAATTAACCAGATAATCATCTTTAAAGAAACTTGCCACGCCGCCATATACTGCAGGATATTTACTTTCAAATTCGCCGGAATAATCTGTCTGCCCCATGACGCAATCGTCCTGTTCCGGTATTGAAAATCCAATCTGCACCGCTTCTAACGGTTCAAAGGTTCCACTATCTACTACCAGCGCCTTTATCAGTTCGGTGTTACGCTTGTCAGAATCGCAAACCATACTTTCCTGCTCCAGCGCTATCGGTGGCAACGCCCGGTGTCCGTCAGGCGGTATAGCATTATTGCGGATGTTGGATTCTAATGCGAATGCGAATGTATATCCCCGCCCATTCAGTGCAGCTGTGTCGCGGATAGTTACCAGCACCGGGTAGCTTAAATCATAAACGGAAAAATAGCGATTTAGAGTGAAAGGAATTGGCGGGAGAGGTGAAATGCTCGGTGCATGGAAAGAGCTCGGCTCAATTTTTCCTCCTTTGTCATTCATCTCCAAAAAAGGTTCCCAGCCGAGATAATCAAAACTGACCTCAATGTTTTTACCTGCATCCAGAGGCAGAATCATGTTATCATAATGTTTTTGATATAACTCATGAAGGCTTACCGCCGCTTCTGTTTCTGGCGGGTATTGATAACGATAAAAGTTGGTGCTCTGTAAATATCTCAGCAGAGGAATGTTAGATGTAAGCAAGCCGCGCATCATTTCCTTGATATCTGTTTCTTTCCAGGTTACAGTAGAAATCAAATCAAAAGTAAGCTGTTCCATCGGCGGCAATTTATTTACATCTACGGCTGCATAGGCAGTGATTAAATCCAGCGCCTGCAATTCCAAGAAATTATGTTTTCTTTCCACATCCGCAATTTCGGCAGCGATGTCGTAATAATGTTTCAAACGCACCGGCACTGAAACATAGAACTGGTTCATGGAAACTTCAGCGCCATCCAATCTCGCATTTACATCCATTTTAAGCCAGAAATTAACCGATTCTTCGGCAACGTTGACTATCACTTCTTTTGCTTCGCCGGATGATTCAGCAGATGATTCAACTAATGCCGGCACTTCTACAATAAAACCCCGCTCTGAGAAGCTAGCATAATTGCCAAGACATTCATTTATATTTTTTTCAGCAAACCTTGACAACTGCGCTTCAATACTTAATTCAGGGTCATCTTGAAAACGTAAAGAAGGCTTTAAAGAAGCATAGGATGCGCCGCCTTCTTGATTAGAAACAACATTATAATGCCAGTAAGGAACTTTTATCGGCTCCAAATCTATGCCGTCGGCATCGGAAGGATCAGTGGAAGAGAATTCACCCATAAGTTCGGGATAAATATAACCGCCCTGCTGACCGAGAACCAGCAGTCCGCGCCGCGCAGTTTGAATCAAACATTCTTCCGTAAATGCCTGCAGCGGTTGGAATTCCTGCGGGATTGAAGCGATGACCGGCTCGCCTTCCGCGGTAAGTTCTTCCTTGGTTACCCGCTTGGTAAGATACAAAGCTCCGGAAAATATGAACAGAATCAAGATGCCCACTATGATAAAAACGGTTATTTGGCCCTGCTTAGAGCTGGGAACAAAAAATCGACCCGATAATCTACTGAAATTACTACTACAACTACCTCTTTTTTGCTTCATTCTATCGGATATGAGGAAAGAATTAAGATATATAAAGGTTGCGGGTATCTATAATTCAAAATCAACAGAAATAGCCAAATGACCGTTGCAAGTCAGTTCATCTCACCCATTCATCTTACTTTCGCCCCATCATTAATGCCGTGAACTTTAACTCCTTCTAAAATCCCCGCTAATTTTTTTCCGTTCCACCATACTTTGCCGGAGCGAACTTCCATGATTATTTTCAAAAAATCTTCAAAGGTGATTTCTGCGCGGGCATTTTCAGTGCCTTCAAAATGCACTTCTTCTCCAGCAGAAGTTTTATCAGCTTCCAGTATGCCTACATGAATTCCATCGTCCGCAGCCAGAATCATGGCTTCACTCAGTTCGCCGCGCAATTTGGCCGGTTTCATGTTGGCAACAAATACGGCCTTGCGTCCGCGCAAATCTTCTTTAGATAAATATTTTTTCAATCCCGCCACTACTTGTCTTTTCCCTAATTTACCCATATCCACTTTGAGCAGATACAGACTATCAGCGTTAGGATGGTCATTCACTTCCACCACTTGCCCAACCGCAAGCTGAAGAGGGAATTTTTCTTTGGGAACCGCCTTTTCTAATTTATTCACTAAAAGAGGCACTTTCATGACTTTGCCTTTCCATTTGAACGAGAGGTCATCCCAGGTTAAATTTTGTTCACTTAAAGAGGCATATACTTTTCCGCTGAATTCCGGAAGAACCGGGCTGACCAAGATAGCAATATTCCGCGCTAGATTGACGCTCCAAGCTACCGCTTTTTTAGTCTTCTCATCATTTTTATTTTTCCATGGTTCGGCATTCTGGAAGTAAGCATTTCCTATATCTGCAATTTCCATGATAGTTTTGATTGCTGACTGATAATCTAAAGCGGAATAATTCTTTTTTACTTTCACAGCCAGAGAAAGGACTTTCCTGGTTAGATTTTTGTTCTGTTCCGGCACGGGAAGATCGGCATAATTTTTTTCAGCGAAAGTCAAAGACCGGTAACAGAAATTTCCCAACTTTCCGACCAGCACATTATTTACGACGGCGATAAATTCATCAAAATTCAGGTCAATGTCCGCAACCCTTCGCTGCAGGTGGCTGGCGTAAAAAAAACGCAGCGGCTCTGCGCCGTATAATTTATGAAATTCCTTGGCTGTAAAAAAGGTCCCGCGGGACTTGCTCATCTTCTGCCCGCCGACGGTGATAAATCCATGCACCGTCAATTTTGGCAATGAAATTTTCATGGCCATCAGCATGGCCGGCCAGAACAGGAAATGAAAATAAGATATGTCTTTGCCAATGAAATGATTTATTTGGCCTTTTTTCCAGTAATCTTCCCATCTGCATGATTTATGTTTGTTATCTTTGTTGCCTTGGTTAGGTTCGTTATGTTTATCACAGTAATTCTTGGTTGAAGATATGTATCCGATAGGAGCATCCAGCCATACATAAAAATACTTTGCTTCGCCGCATTCCTTCTTGCTGCCGGGAATTTCAAAACCAAAATAGGGCGCATCTCTGGAAATGCACCAGTCTTCCAATCCCTTGTCCAGCCACTCTTTCAGCCAATTCTTGACTTCCGGCTGCAAGTCAGCTGATTTGGAATTGATCCATTTTTTTAGCCTGGCAGAGAAAGCGCTGAGCTTGAAGAAATAATGCGGGCTGGCTTTGACCTGCGGAAAATTTCCGCAGAGAGAACATTTTGGATTCAGCAGATCCGTCCCTTTTAAGACGCTGCCGCAGCCCTCGCACACATCTCCGTATTGGTCCGCCATGCCGCATAACGGGCAAGTCCCGCGCACATAACGGTCCGGAAGAGTCCTATCGCAATTTTTGCAGAAGATAACGTCCATGCTTTTGACGTAGATCAAACCTTTCTTCTTCAGCTCGCTGAAAAAATGTTCAGATAATTCTTTGTTTTCTGGGGAATGGGTTTTGTAAAAATTATCAAAAGATACTAAGAAAGAAGCAATATCCTGCTGATGTTCTTTCCAATATTTGTCTACAAATTTTACTGGATCTATGCCTGCTTTTTTGGCATTTACTTCAATAGGCGTGCCATGCATGTCCGAAGCGCAGATGAAAAGAGCATCGCAGCCGGACATCTTCAAGAAACGGGAATAGATGTCAGCCTGTATGGCCTCCAGCAGAAAACCAATGTGAATCGGTCCGTTGGCGTACGGAAGCGCTGCGGTTACGATTGTTTTTTTTGAACGGCCTTTGTTAACACGTTTCATCTTAGTGCGGTTCATATCAGTGATAAAAAAACAAATAAGTTATTTAAAGATTGCTATTGGCAAATGTTGGAAGGAGATATTGAATTTCACTTATCTTTCTTCTGCTCCAACGCAGCAATTTTCCCGTTTATTTCTTCCCGTTGCCGGTATAGTTCTTCAAATTCTTCCGACCTTGGCCTTGCGTCTTTATCAGCTGCTTTTGGAAGATCACGTTCTTTAGAATACAGCGAGACAGATATTTTCTCACCGGCAGGATTATACAATATAGCGTCGGAAATCCAATTGTTGACACCGCCCAGCGCATCCTTCAACCATAATTTATCGCGAGCAAAACCTGCTGCTTCTTCATCATTTTTTGCTTTTAGAGAAGTTTCATAGGTATCAGTATTCCCGTTCTGATGTAAGAGAATTATTTCACGCCTTTCAGCTTCTTGGTCAGCGGTATCACTTCGCCGCAATGCTGGCAGGAGACTACAAATGACTGAACTCCCTTGTAGTTTTTCCGTTTATATTGGATGGTCGATTCCCCTTCCTTTCCGCAGTACGGACAAGTGTATTTCGCTTGCAATTCCAAACTTTCTTCGTGTTCAGTTTTACCTTCGATATAGCTGCAGGCAGGACATACATATTTTTCCGCCCGAATTTTCACTTTTCCTTTTTCGACGGGTTTGCCCATTTTTGCTTTCTTGCACTTGGGGCAATCCTTCCTGTAAACCCAGGCAGTAACTGGGTTATCATTAATGCTTCTGTTGCTGAAATAAATGCATTCGTCCATTGATTTAGGAAATCGTAGTGCCATTTTAATCACCTTTGTCCTGAAGTTTGTTCCACTTTCTCTTCTAAACTGTTTTTTATGCCTTCAATGCTGAAACCGCCAAGATTATCAAAAACATAGAGCAACCCGCGAGGTGGATAATCTTCGGTGTTAGGAGTTATGTCCACTATCTGAGCATTATGTTTTCTACTAAAAGCTTGCAGATAAAATCCATCTTGACCAAGATATGTTATGAAATCGACCGTCCTCATTTTCCCTCGCTAAGACCTTGTTTAAATTAATTTTGATTAAATTTAATTGTTTTTACACCTGTTTATAACGTTTTCTTTTTCAAACCCAAAAATTCACTCAACCATATTTAAATCTGCCGAAATTTATTTTTTCTTCCCACTCAGCCCGTACTTCAAAGACCATATCAATCTGTGCATGACTTTCTTCCTGGTCACGAAACCCAGCAATTTTGATTTTTCCATCACCGGAAGGAGATCAACATTATGCTCAGAAAATTTGCGGTAAGCGGCATACGCACTATCTCCGCGCTGCAGAGACCCCATCTCCGATAAAGGAATCGCTAATTGTTTCACCGCCAGTATTTTATGCATTTTAGCAGGAACCGGGCTGCTGTTTTTAAGATCGAGAACACCAGTAAATGAATCCCCTTTCACTAAGAATACCTCTTCTTCACTATCCAGATACTTCTGCAGGAATTCGAAAAAACGCATAGAAGGATTAATAGTAATATATTCTTTCTGGAGCAAATCTTTCACCGTAATTTGGCTGAGGGCATCTTTCATCACCACTTGTTCATAACTGACGCCGGCAATGAAATACAGAAAACCGCCTAAGAAAACAAACCACAGGCCGCCGCCGAAACCAGAACCGCCGAATAGGTTGATCAGACCGATAACTATCAAAAATATCGCAAAGAAACGTCCGCCCAATACCGCAACTTTGGTTGCTTTCTTAATATCCTTATAATAATTGTAAAGGATGGCGCGGAAAGCCCTGCCGCCGTCAAGCGGGTATCCGGGAACAAGATTAAATACGGCAAGAATAAGATTTATCTGGTAAAGATAATAGGTGATTGCAGTCCAAAAAGAATTTCCGTTCAGAGCATATATCAGGTAAAAGATCCCGAACAGCAGTAAAGAAAACAGCGGCCCGGCTAAAGACATCAAAAATTCAGAGCTTGCTTTCATGTCTTCGTCATCAATGCTGGCTACGCCGCCAAAGAAAAAAAGCGTAATGCTTTCAACTTTTATTTTTCTGACCTTAGCGACTAAAGAGTGGCTCAATTCATGCAGCAGAACGGAAACGAACAAAAGAAGGGCAGAAACTACGCCCATGAGCCAGTAATCCCTGATTCCGTAACCGGGAAAATAGTGGGGAAAAAATGACGTTGATAAGCTCCATGATAAAAATGCAAAAACGAACCACCAAGAGAAATGTATTTGGACATCAATGCCAAAAATACGGAATAATTTGATAGCTCCTCGCATTGAAGGTAATATTATTTTATTCTTTAAAAGGGTTTGTGTTCATTTAAAAGTATTCGTATTCATTCGGATATGGGAAAAAAATTGTTTGAGAATAATTATTTTTTGGTTGCTTAATTTTGGATATGTGCTTCAGCAACCTCGGGCTTTATTTCATGGGGCGGTTAATAATTGTGGATATCTTGTATCTCGGCCAGTGTAAGAACGCGGTTGTAGAGTTTTACTTCGTCTATTAATCCCACCCAGTTAGTATGTATATAGCCCGCACCATTAGGATCAACCATGATACCGCCACCAATTTTAATAATGGGCTGGAACCCGTTGGTGGACGACTGCGATTTCTTGGTGATACCTATCCGGTTAGTTTTCACACCATCTATGTATAAATCCGCTAGCTCTGACTTATAGGTTACAGCAACATGCCGCCAAATTTTTGGTACAACAAATGGAATGCCTGGCGGTGAAATACTTTGCGGCGTAGATCCAAATGCCGCAACGATGTTTATGCTGCCGCCATCATTATATCTAAAAAACAGATTATGTGTGACAACATCATGAGTTAGGCTCCAGGTTACTGGTCCGCTCTGTGCCATTATTGTTGGATTGCCTGATCCGGGAACACTAAGGCCGGTTGTTTCGGGAAGACCAAAATAAACCCACGCTTCAATTGTAAACTCTGAAAGGAAACTGGGAAATAAAATATTTATGTGATCATCTTCCCCATCAAAACTAAAGGCCCTGCCTATCTTACCGGAGACAGTTGCAACTCCATTTGTCATCACCCCATCATTGTTGCTAATCAAATCGGCTGCAATATTCCCCGAAACATCATCGCCGTCCCACCAGGCAACCAAACCATTTTTTATAGGAGTATATTTTGACAGAAGATCAAAGCATTTCCCACCGAGACAACTATTTTCGCACGTAATTGTTTCCTGCATGTACTTATTCCCAGAGCAAGAATATTTTTGAAGCTGACTCCCCGAACAACTATTGGTAAAAGTCTGATCTTTTATTCCGTTATATGCATATTGCATGTTCACGCCGGTAACCGTAGCAGAACAGCTCAACCATGTTAATGACCTCATCTGCTGCCGAACTGCACGAACTTTGTTTGAACTATCCTTTGAAAATTCATAAGAAAAAGCTTTTCCCGCAAGAACGGTGTTATCGTCCGCCAAAGCAGCATCTAATTCTTCGTCCGATAAATCTCCCAATCGCGAAAAAATTTCTTCATCAGAAGCTTGAGGAGCACAGCTAA
>CAYHXT010000016.1:379-17676 GCA_964360675.1 uncultured Methanosarcinales archaeon | reverse complement strand
GTGCCAGCAACATTTATAAATAAGGCATTTTCTAAGACCTTGATATGAAAATTCCCAAAGTCATCAAGCGTTTTTGCAGGTATTGCAGAAAACATACAGAACAAAAAGTGACTCACAATAAAAAAAGAGCGCCCAGTTCTTTAAGCAGAGGTTCAAAATATCGCGCTAGATTGAGAGGCGCAGCCAGAGGCACCGGAAATCTGGGCAGATATTCAAAACCAGCAGTAACCAAATTCAAACGCACTGGGGCAAAAAACACTAAAAAGACCGATTTGCGATTCACCTGCAACGTTTGCAAGAAAACAAGTTGCCAGAGCAAAGGGATAAGAACCAAAAAAATGGAGCTGGTATAAATATGTCCACATCAACACCTACGCCAAAAAGCAAGTTTATCAAAGTTCGCTGCGCCAAATGCAAGAACGAACAGATTATTTTCGGCAATGCCAGCAGCATTGTGCCTTGTTTAGTCTGCAATAAGGAAGTGGCTTTTCCTACCGGTGGAAAAGCAAAAATTTCTGCAAGGGTATTGGAAGTGTTGGAGTAACAAAAATATGCTAAGTATATGCAAGCCCATAATTATATCGCATATTTTTGGAACACGAAAGTCTAAAACTTTCGGTTCAGAAATAAGCAAAACTTATTTCTTGAACCAGAAATTTCGTGCTAAAGCAAGGAGTTTTACACCACGAAATTTCTTTGTAAATAATTTCTCCCAAAATATTTATAAAACAAACTATTCAGAGGAGTCTTTATATTGGGGATAGTTGTACTATAGAAAGTTATACTGGAGACAAGAAATGTTTTATAAAAAGAAAGGTTATCCGGAAATAGAAGAAATTGTTTTTTGCAAAGTCACCAAACTATTTCCCAATTCAGTATTCGTGGATTTATTAGAGTATGGAGAGCAGGGATTAATCCATATTTCTGAAATTGCTCCGGGAAGAATCAGGAATCTTCGCGATTATGTCAGTGAAGACCGGCAGATTGTGTGTAAAGTTCTGCGTATTGACCAGCAAAAAGGACACATAGACTTATCTTTAAGAAGGGTAAATTCTCGCCAGCGGGCTGCGAAATTAGAAGAAATAAAGCAGGAAAACAAAGCGGAAACTTTAGTGCAGAATTTAGCTAAAAAGTTTCAGAGGCCGGCAGAAGAGATATATAATCAACTCGTTGAAAAAATCTTTGAGGAATATTCTCATCTGCATCTTTGTTTCAAGGATGTTGCGGCAGGAAACGCCGATCTGGAACAGATGGGGCTGGATAAAAAATTAGCTTCCGACCTTACTGCTGTCATCATGGATAAATTCAAGCCGCCAAAAATCACCATCAAAGGCGAAATTAAGATGCAGTCTTATGCTTCGGACGGAATGAATAAAATCAAAACTGTATTGCTGTCGCTGGAAAAAATTTCTCCTTCGATAAGTATATTTTATCTCGGTGGAGGAAGGTACCGGCTGTCCATCGAAGATATCGATTACAAGCCCGCGGAACAAACTCTGCGCAAAGTGGAAACTCTTCTGGAGACATTTAATGATGCTGTCTCTACTGCTTCATTTGAACGGGAAAAAAGCGAGTGAATTTAGAATATGGCTAAACATCTTCATAAATGCCTGATGGACCAGCATTATACTTTGGAAAATAAATGCCCTGATTGCGGTTCTGAATGCGTCCTTCCCCGGCCGCCTAAATTCTCCTTAGATGATAAATACGCTCCATTGCGGCGGGAAGTCAAGAAAAAAGAGCTGCGTGATAAAGGATTGTTATAAGAAATAAATCACTTAAAAATAACATAAAAAAAGAATAAAAAATTAACCTTATTAAGAACTAAAAAAACAAACCTTAGAATCTAGGTTTTCTTTTAGAGTAACAGGTTCTGCAGAAAACTGGTTTTCCTTCAGTTGGCTTAAATGGGACTTCGCATTCTTGTCCGCATTCGGAGCAGGTTGCTTTATGCATTTCTCGTGGTCCAAAATCTCTTTGGAATCCGCCGCCGCTTCCGCCGCTCCCGCCGTCTCTATTAAAATTTCTCATGTTTATTCCTCCTATTTAACATAAAAAAAACTTTTTAGAAGTTTAATTTATGTATCTATATGTCCAGAAATAATGCCTCTTTATAAAGATTACCCTTAAATCTGTCAAAAATCGGCTAACGGAACCATAAACCGAGCATAAACTTAGTATAAGACAACGGCAAGGGGTTAAACCTCGCTTAAATTAGGGGTTAAATTAGGGGTTAAATTAGGCCTAACCTAATAAAGTGTGAAGGTTAAAAGCTGTCCGCCGGTATAAAGGCCCTGCACATCGCCTTCCATAACCAGATAAGTGGCATTTCTTGCTCCTTTGTCGATGGTAAGAGCTCCATTAAAATAGATCATCTTTACTTCTTCGTTATCCAATACATAGCTCAATTTTTCGCCCACGGTAAGTTTTCCGTCGCCTTCACCGAGTTCTAAGTCCTTCAATTCTATGTCTGATATGTGCAATCGCCCATAATTCAGGCCCTGGAAGATTATAGGCACTTCCTTTTCTGAAGAAAAGGCGATGTCGTTCACTTCAATGCGCCTGGCGGTTCCCGATAAAGACAGCTCAGAACTCCCGAAATTTACCAGCCCGGCAAAACCTTCAATAGAAAGCTTAACTTCTTTGAGATTGTTTAACTCCAACCGGTCGCCATTTACCATGATAGTGGTGCTAAGATCGTCAAATTCCAGTTTAAGTTCACTTATTTTAGCTTCTTTCTCCACCACCGGGATGCGGTTAAACGAAAGCATTAAAGGGATGTTCCGGTAATTTTTAACTTTGCTTCCCCCACCTAATAATTGATTGAATTCTTCATCAAAATTTGAAGTTTCTTCTATGCTTTCTTTACTGATATTGGCTGAAGTATAGCCGGTTATAGCGCTGACCAGACTATTTCCTTGAACGCCGTCCTCATTCATGAAAAGGAGGAAAAACAAGCCGCCGACAACTAGCGTAACCATAAATATATAGAACCGCAAATGAGGCTTGTATAATTGTGCTTCCGACATAAATCCACCTTTTTTTTAAGATATTATAAAAATACTTTAAATGCTTGACGTTAATAAACTTTTTGGTGACTCCGAAGTCATTTGGCGCGTGAAATGAACTTTTTATAGCCCGGTAATATTTTTATAGCCGAATTATATTTTTATAATCCTGTAATATTTTTATAACCTAGTGATATGTCAAAGAAAACAGACCACCGCTGGTCAATAGACCAGCGGCATGCTCGCTTCGCTCGGTCTGTTTTCTGACCCTGCTTTTTCCAATCGTGGTGAAATCACCTATTCACCACCAGTGAATACACTGGTGGAAAAAGCAGATTTTATAGCTTAGTAATATTTTTATAGCCCAATAATCTTTCAGCTGCAATGCCTGAGCTTCCGGAAGTAGAAACGATGGTGCGACAGCTTCAGAAAAATATCTGCGGCAAGAAAGTCACAAAAACGGAAGTATACGATACTACCGTAGTAGATTCAAAACTTAAAGGACTCTCTTCAGTTAAAATAATTGACGTTTGGCGCAGGGCAAAATATATCGTGATGGAGCTGGATGACGGGCAGTTCATTCTTACTCATCTGGGCATGACTGGACATTTCCATTTCAGAGACAAAATAGGGGATAAAAGACCACCCCATAACAATTATGAGAAGTACATAGTGTCCAAGTTTTTGTTTTCAGACGGCTCCTTTTTAACACATAACTCCATCAGAAAATTAGGAAGAATGAGATTGGCAAATCAAAAGCAATTGCAGGAAACATTATCGAAACTAGGGGCTGAACCATTAGATAAAAAATTCACTTTACAGTGTTTTGATGAACTTCTCCGCAAAAAATCGCGCGCCAACATCAAAACTGCATTGATGGATCAGCGGGTAATTGCGGGAGTGGGGAATATTTACGCGCAGGAAGCCCTGTATCATGCCGGAATTTCGCCGCTGCGAAAAGCAGGATCGCTGTCTGCCGGCGAAAAAAAATCGCTTTATTCGGAATTGCGCCGGGTTTTGCTGGAAGCGATTAAACATCGCGGAACAACAGTTGACAATTACAGCAATCTGGAAGGAAGCGGCGGATTCCAGGATTATCTTGCCGTCTATCAAAAAGAACGGTGCGTAAAGAACCATTCTTTAAAAAAAATAATAGTCGGGGGCAGAGGGACTACTTACTGCCCGAAATGCCAGAGGTGACAGAAATGATATTAAAAAGAATATTACAAAGATTAAAAGGCGAAAAGAAAGAATACCCGAACCGTTTTGTTAAATTTTATCATCTTAACAAGAAACGGCTGCAAAAAGAACGGAATTCTGCGTATTCACAAAAGAAGGGGCAAGGCCTCTGCGTGCGCTGCCATCGCAAAACGTCAGAAGGCATCATCTTCTGCGAATATCACCAGCAGAAGCAGGTGGAATATAATAAAAAAGCGAGGACAAAATAAAGATATCTGGCGAAAAGTTTAAATATAAAATGCGTTTTAATATTAAAATACGTTGTAATGGAGAGAAAAAACATGGAAGTCGCACTAACAAAAATGTCTGAAAACGGTCAAGTCGTCATACCTGCTGAAATAAGGAAAGATGCGGGAATAAAACCATCTACGAAATTTTTAGTGTTTAATGAGGGCGGAAATATTCTGCTGAAAATGATCCGAAAAGAAACATTGATGCGGGATGTCCACCTACTTGAAATGATAGAACGAAGTGAAGAACAAATTAGGAAAAGGAAATTTACTAAAGCTGATACCTCCATAAACGACGAAGAAATCGATGACCTATTAATGCACTGAAAATATGGAAATAATTTTCTCTGAAGAATTTAAGAAAGATTTTCAGAAGATAAAAGATAAGGCCATTAGATTGCGGATAATCAAACAGCTTAAGAAACTTGCAGAAACTCCAGAAGCAGGTAAACCGCTTAGATACGGGTGGAAAAATCACCGCAGTTTGCGGGTTCCCCCCTTTAGGATTATTTATAGGTTAGAAAACGATAAAATTATTATCAATTGTTTTGATCATCGTAAGGAAGTTTATGATTAACCATATATTCTCCAACAAGATAAAATGAAACCAAAAGATTTGGCAAAGCTGAAAGAGAAAATAAAAAAGAAGCTGAAAAAAGATAAGGTCAAAAAAGAAGATGAATGGGAGATTGATGAAGAATCAGATTATCCGGTTCATGAAAGATACACCAAAGAAGAGCCGATTAAGGAATGAAACGCCTAATGAAGAAAGAACTAAACAATATCTTTTACTCTTCCAAAACGGAACGTTTCTTTCTCTCCAACCACATACACTTCAAAATTTTTAATATTCTTATTCTTCAGAAACGGGCTTAATAATTCTTCTTTAAGAACGTCGGTTCCTTCCAGCAGCGGATTAAAGCTGGGGACAGCAATCAATTCTTTGCTCTTCTTCTGGAAAAGCTTTCCTTTTCCGGAAGTTCCGGAAAGCGAAGCTTTCTGGTGCCATTTCCCTTTCAGGAAACATTTATACTTTTCCCATTTGCTGCCTTCGCGGATAGTTATAGCTGGATGCTCATGGCCGATAACAATCCGTTTTGCGTTCGTTTCAACTAACGCATCTCCGTGAACTATAAGCGTTTCCCCAAATTTTAATTTATCTACAACTACCACCTCTTTTTTGTTGGTAATCGGCTTGATGACGGAGTCGTGGTTTCCTTTGATAATAATCACTTCTGAAACATTGGCCAGAAGAAAATCCAAGAAATCCAATACCTCTTTCCATTCCCGATACGATACTTTTCCGAATTCATGTTTCAGGTCTCCGTTAATGATTATTTGGTTAGGTTTTACTTTTTGAAAAATATCTTCCATCTTTTTAATAATTAGTTTTAATTGCGATTTAGGAGCAAGAATGCCCTTGCGGTGCAATGCCTCTTCGTAACCTAGATGCAGATCATTGATGACCAGCGCTTTTTCCGCTTCAAACCATAACGCGGTGTCCACAATCTGAATTCCTTTGCTGATTTCCATATAGCTCTTTTTATGAAGAAATATTTATAAAGGATTTGCCTTTGAATTTTTCTCATGTGCCCCAGTAGCTTAACGGCGGAGCACGCGGCTGTTACCTTATCTTTCCGCTTGGAAAAATAACGGAAGATACCGCGCGGTTGTCGGTTCGAGAAAGCCACTGCGTCCGTTCCCTCGTTCGCAGGCTCACGAGATTCCGACCTGGGGCGCTTTTTTTAATCCAGTAGTGTATATTTTTTCTGCAATTTTTGCCATCAACCCAATATCTTTACAATTCTTAAATAACAATTCCCCGTAACCGTGGACAATTATTTCAATCCCTTCTACGGTAACCACTAACAATATTGGGGTTTCCAATATCACTTCAAATTCTTTCTTGATCTTGCCCAAATCCAGCTTTTGCTGATGTTTCAATTTAGCTGAATATGCCGCTTTAGTCTTGCATTTTTCTACAGTAAAGTCAACCATACGCTGTTATCCGGCGCTTTTTATATAAAATTAACCTCCGAATAAACCTTAGAATAAACCTTAGAATAAACCCTTGTAACCGAATGATTTATATATGAAAATGTATTTGGTAGTGATATTATTTACAAAGCACTATCAGATTAAAGCGCTATCAATAGAGGTGAAAGGATGGCAAAAAAAGAGACTGGATCGTTAACAAGAAGTAGCGGAGTTGAACTTCACCGCTTAGCTCATTATGCTTTCTTTGTGGGAATATCCCTGGCTCTGATTGTAGGAATATTTCATAGAGTTTTTGATTCCATGCTCGGGCCGGAAGCATCCCGCGTCTATGTTACGACATTTGTTCTTTTAGGGACATTGGTCGGTTTGTTTAATCTAACCGCTAAGGAGACCACGCCTTTCTTGACGGCAGCTGTAGCTTTGATGCTGGCAGGGATCGTCAACCTTAACTTGGTTTACGGTATCGGAGACATCTTACGGCCAAGCCTGAGCAACATCGTCGTGTTCGTCGTTCCTGCAGCGATTATCGTGGGGATGAAAGCGATCTGGAAGCTGGCCTCTGATTGAGCAGGAAAGCCATAGCAAAATATTTTTTTAATTTATTCAGTCTTATTTTATTTTTACTTTCTACTTTTCTTTAAGCTCAAGAAAACGATCCTAAACGCCCTAATCACCTTTTTTTATCCTGTCAAAGATGATCTTTCGGTTATTATTATACAGGACGTCTGCCTGCACGGCGATGCTATCGTTTCTGGAGATGCGATTACTGCCGTAAGCATCTTGGTTTTTCAGCAATTCCTGATCATCGATGACCGCATAGCTGATGAGTCTGTCTCCGTCAAAGAAAGCCAAATATTCTAGGCCGTCGAATTTAACTTCCCCACCTTTGATGCTGGTCTGACCGACATTATCGCTGAAAAGATAAGTTCTTCTTCCTTGAGTTATCTTCATCACGTTGCCGGAAGCGGTCCCTTCCTCGTAACTGACATTATATTCTCCGATCTTTCCTTCGAATACCATTTCGCCCGTGTTGGCCGCATAGACTATTGCGCTTAAGCCTATGGCGCCGGTCGTGCCGATCAATCTTTTAATGAATCTATTATTCCTTTTTTCCAAAAGTACAGATGCTGCAATCCCTATGCCGTCAGAAAAATCCTTTGGGACACTTCTATCTTGAACGCTTTTATTAACCATGAGTTATGGTTTAGAATGTTTATTTATAATATTTACCTATAAAATTTACCCATAAAATTCACCTATAAAATTTACCGCAGCTTTTCATCGTTTTCATCAATTTATTTGTTTTTAGTTTATATTTTATTTTTAGTTTATTTTTTGTCCTTTTATTCTCCAGTTCTATTTCTGTTATTTTTTATCTACCGATGAATATATTAGTAGAGATTTCCATAAATACACCGATATATTTAAAAAAGGCAAAAATCTTATGCTCGCATCTTGATTAGAAAGAAGGACAAAATTACCCTGCAGATATTAGATACATTAGTGGAAGCTCACGAACCATTAGAGACCAGAGAAATCGAACGAATTCTTACTCAGGCTACCCGTATTAAGATACTATACCGCTTAAATCTATTGCGGGGCGATGCAGAAATCAAAGGGAAACCGGTCGGTTCCGGAAAAGGAGCTTGGATCTGGTGGATGTCTGGGGTGTTTGATAAAAAATGAACTACCCTTCACCACAGCCATACGTTGCATCAGCAAATAGTAAAAAAGAATTAACCGTTCCGGAACTTGAACGAAGTATACTGGAACTTAAACAGAAAAATAAACATACTGAATCTTTGATCAGCACAACTTACAATATCCAGCAATCATCAAAAGAACAATCCCGTACCATATTGCAGCACCGAAAATCTCTGCAGCAATTATCGCGGCTTGAAAAGGAAGAATTATTGGATTTACAGCAGAAGAAATTTAAGTTATTAAATAGCTCTTCATTTAATTCATCAATTCCTACTAAAGCATATAATTTCTCATTTGAATCTAAAAATATTTTTGCTTTGTTTTTGATATTGTCCATCATTTTGATCGCGGCTACTTATCTTAGCATTGGCTCCATCGCTTCCAATAATTCTGAAGACCAAAGTTTTTTTTCATTTTTTGGTTCATGGTTTAAGGAAATATTTACTTCCGGAAATGCGCTTACCGGAGCAGCTATTGCTGATGCCGAAGAAATACCATCTGAAATTATTCCACTCAGTCCAGATTTAAATTTAGAAAAGGTACCTGCACTTGTTCCGCATAAAAAACTAAAGAAAAATAAAAATCTGTCTGACTTACTAAAAGAAACAAAACCTAAGTATCCTGCTGAAATGATTAAAGAAATAAGACAGATAAATTATGCTGCCGAAGAAATAATCTTCAAGGATAAGCTTGAAAAGGCTCTCATCGTTCACAAACCTCTCTTTGATGGACAAACTTTGGAGGAATTCATTCCTTTGCAGGAGAAGGATGACTTTACCTATGGCGCTGTCTTTGAAGATACGGCAGTTGATATAGAATTTGACTCCCCGGCAATTACTCAAGACAAAGCAGGCAAAAGATACAGTCAGAAAAAAAGCGGAGGAGTGGATAGCTGGAAAACTGAATATGGCTTTTCACTTCCAGCTGAAAACTTTACTATTCGTTTCCGTGTAAGTTCCACTAGTCCCATCCTAATAACTAATCCTTCGTTGGGGGAAATGGAAACCGGTCAATTTCAGCTCACCTTCCGCAGCGAAGCTGAATTAGGCTATACCATCACCAGTGTACAAGTTCAACCTCAAATAGTATACGTGTATCTTGCAAAAAATTATACTGCAGAAGGGATAAATCCTGGTGATTATATCGTGATTGATCCTACCCTGAGCATCAGCAATTCTGCCATGCGAGTCTGTGGTGATGTAATGCAATATGATATTGTGAATGTTAATACTGCTGGTGTATTAGAGATCTGTCCTCAGAATGCCACTAATCCAGCAACCTCTGGCTGGGTTAACTTTACCTTAGGATATTATGGTAATTTCAGCCTTGATTCCACCAGCAAAATTGAAGGTAAAGCAAGAGGAGCAGCAGGGGGATTAGGAAATAGTACCTCCGGCGGTACTGGTTATCAGGGAGATAATGGAAATAATGTCAGCACTGGTCGTCCCGTGAACATTCCTAACGGAGGAGGTGGTGGCGGCGGAACTAAAGTTGTAAACACTGACAGCGCCGCAGGCTGTGGAGGTGGTTTCGGAGGAAATGGAGGAAAAGGAGGGGCCAGTGCAGGAACGGCTTGTCAGATAGGAGCTGCCTATGGGACTTTTAATAATTTAATACTTAAGACTGGGGCAGGAGGTGCTGGGGGAGCTGGCGATGTGGCACGCACTGGTGGAACTGGTGGAGCAGGAATTAAAATTGTAACCGGCGCCGGCGGCTGGGTAGGCATTCGCGGTACTGTAAACTTGACTGGAGGTAACGGAACTAATGCTGTAGCCGGAACGGCAGACTCAGCAGGAGGCGGTGGAGGAAGCGGAGGTCATATGGTCATTGTTGCTGGAAAATTAAATTTAGTTGGAGCGCAAATCAGAGCCGACGGAGGAGGGGGAGGATTAGGAACGGGAACTGACTCCTGTCCGGGAGGGGGAGGGGGGGGAGGAAGAGTTTACATCGTTTATCAAACTTTAGAAGCTAATGCTTCCCTCTTTACCACAAACGCTGGATATCATGGGTCTAATATTTCTTCTGATACTGTCTGCAACCAAATTTCTGATGCGCTTGGTCCATCCCATGGAGCAAATGGAACATTTCAAATGAATGGTACACACTTAGATCTGCTGCCGGTAATTTCTTTAACGGCTCCAGCTAATCTCACCACTAATACTACGGATAACACTCCGGAGTTTATTTTCAATGTGAGTGATGATTTATTCACGCAATCTTTTCTAAATTGCAGCTTGTGGATGGGCAATGCCAGTACAACGGCAGCTTATGGCACAAATAATACTGTCTTCAACCGTACTAAAACTGTTATTACTGCTAATTCCACTCTCAATAATGGCCCTTATGAATGGTGGATTAACTGTAGTGATGGAGTTGACCCAATCTATTATCAGATGGACAGAACCAATAAATCTGAAGTTCGCAACATCACTATCAGCATTACGCCCCCCGATCTTATTCCTCCCATAGTCAATTTAAGCTCTCCGGCTAATAACACTTGGATTAAGAATGAAAGCCGAGGGATTGACTTTGTATTTACAGCTACGGATGACAATAATATTTTCAACTGCACTTTATGGACTAATTATACCGGAGTTTTTAATCAGAATAAAACCAATCAGTCTTTAATCACTATGGGGGCGCCGCAAACCATCAAGCAAAACTTCAGTAATGATTTTACAGCTTTGCTGTGGAACGTGCAATGCTGTGATGCTGCGGGCAATTGCGCTATGAACCAGACTAATGCTGTCGGAACCGGAGGAAACAGGACCGTAAGATTAGATGCTACTTTCCCCAGTTCATTTTCGGAATATTATAATGTCAGCTCTTCTGGGAGATTTCCTGAAACATATGAGTGGGTTAATTTCTCGGCTAAATGGATCGATCTGAACCTCTCCAATTGCGGTTTCATGCTCAATAATGCCACGCCGTTTTACGCCAATTATACCCCCAAACCTTGCCAGTCCGGCTGGAATATTTCGTTCATAGAGCAGATGAATGCTACTGACAACCAGAATATTTCCTGGATTTTCTGGGCTAATGACAGCGCGGGTAATCTTAATTTTACTTCAGTCTTCTCTTTAGTGGTTAGGAACGAATCGCCGAAATTTAAGTCTGACAATATCAATATCTCTGTCTATCCTAGAACTTATCAGTGGCTTAACTTCAGCGTAAACTGGACTGATAACAGCTGGTTCGGCAGAAACAGCGATAAATTACAGACCTGCGGCTTCATGCTTAACAACGGCACGCCAACTTTTGTCAATTACAGCTGGAAGTTATGCTCTTCAGGATGGAACATCAGCTTCATAGAAATTATGAATGCCACTGACAATCAGAACGTTTCTTGGGTCTTCTGGGCCAATGATACTACCAACAATATTAATTTCACCCCGGCGTTTTCTATTGTTATGAGAAATGAATCACCAGTATTTTATAGCAATATCACCAATAGCACCACCCAAAAGCAGAATGATTGGGTCAATTTCTCTATAAATTGGACTGATAACAGCTGGTTCGGCAGGAACAGCGATAAATTGCAGAACTGCTGGTTTGGCGTTAAAGATGGAACTCCGACCATGGTCAATACCACACCGATTCCCTGCTCTTCAGGATGGAATATCAGCTTTGTAGAGCAGATTAGCGATGTTGCCGGACAGACCGTATTTTATCAATTTTACGCTAATGATACTACCAATAATGTCAATGCTACCTATCTTAGTTCATTTGTCATAGCTGCCGCAAATACTCTTCCGACAACTCCGCTTACTTTTTCTCCAGCTAATGGTTCTTCAATTGTCAACCGAACTCCGGCTTTTAGCTGGGTAAATAGTACTGATGCCGATGGAAATGTGATCTCGTATCATCTTCAAGTTGACGATAATCTCCGATTTAATAATCCGGAGATAAATGTAACTGCCATAGTGCCCACTGCCGGAAACGAGAATACTACTTATTATCCCAGCGCAGTGCTTAACGTAGACACTACTTACTACTGGCGTGTCCGCGCCAATGACAGCATCGGCTTTGGCGGATGGTCCAACAATGCTGCCAATGACGGTCCGGGAGGCGGCCCCGGCGAAGGACAAAACAGGTCTAACTTTACGGTCAATTCCTATTTAGCTATCACTTTGTATAATAATCCTATTGAGTTTGGCGTTCTCAATCCTGGCGCAGTTGAAAATACCACTGATGGTAGTCCGCTGCCTATTTTAGGAGTAAATGATGGCAACATTTTTTTTAATCTCTCCATTAATGCCAGCTCCTATTTTGAAACCGCAGCCATGAATACCTCTAATTACCAATATAAATTTAGGGCTAACGAAAGCGGCTCATTTGATACTGCGTTATCGACCATTACTTGGACTAATATGTCTAAAGATCCGCTATCCAGAGTTGATGTGGCGGAATGCAACTGGAGAGACGTAAATGATGACTTTTTGATGGATTTAAATATCACTTTGCCGATAGACGAGCCCGCGGGGCTAAAAATGTCAAATATTACCTACACTGTAACCAGTTCAAGCATAAGCTAAGAAAAAACATGAAAACAAACCAAACCATAATCCTGATAACCATCGTGATACTGGGATTGCTGTTTAATCTTCAGCAGGCAGCTGCGCTGGGAATACAGCCGGCAAAAACAACCGTCTCAATAGAAGATAATCCTTCTTACAGCGGAAAATTCTGGATCATGAACAATGACCATCAGGAATTAAACCTGCATCTTTCAGTTGAAGGCTCGTTGAGATCTTACATCACCTTAAAAGATGAAAAAATAAAATTAAGCAAAGAAGACGACTATTGGCCGGTTGAATATACTATCGATCTTCCGCCGGACCTTCCCCCCGGGGATTCTCATTCATATATCCTGGTGGAACAAGATTTAAATTCGGAAAATAATCTCATTTCCAGCAAGTTAGTATTAAAATACAAAATCATCAGCCAGGGGCCTTTCCCAGATAAATACATCAGCGCAAAACTGAATTTTCATGAAAGCGGCGACAGCATACGGTTTGTATCAGAAGTAGAGAATTTAGGAAAGAAAGATCTCGGCGCGGTAAAAACTACTTTTTATGTCAATGATAAAGAACAGCAGCCGCAAATCTTAGAGACCAAGACTGAATCGTTGAAGACCAAAGAAACAAAACTGCTTGATACCAGCATCAGCCGCGATATTTTTGAAAGGGGAGAATTTGAAGTTGTTGCTACGACTACCTATGATGACCAACAGATAGAGCTGGTGCAGAAGATGATGATCGGCAGGCCGTCGGTTGAGATATCTTATTTTGATTCCTTGTTTACCGCCAGAAAAATAAATATTTATACTATGGACTTATTAAACCGATGGAACACTGAACTAAAAAATGTTTTTGTAGATGTTGAAGTTAAGAAAGATGATCAGAAAATAGATAACTTCAGGACTAAATTGGTTGATCTGGATGCAGAATCCGCACGACGCATCAATGATTATTTTGACGCCCGCGATAAGGATTCGGGGAAATATACTTTTGATATGGCTGTAAATTTTTGGAATACTTATAGAATGGAAGAACAGAGATTTACCGCTGAATTGCTTCCGGAAGGGCAGGGATTAATAGAAGCGCCCCCTTTAATAGCTGGAAGCGCTACCGCAATAAGCACAGAAATTAAGAATCCGCCCGATTCGTCGTGGTTTTGGATTGCGGCTGCGACTGTATCGGTATTGCTTTTATGCTGGGTGTCATGGAGATACCTGCATAGAGCAGATTACGAAAGTTGAAAGGAGATTTATATGGCTGCAGGAAATAGCTTGCCGACGATTAAGAGAAAGGTATATAAATGAGTAAATATTCCGTTAGACAAAGAATAAAAAGGTTGATTGGATGATGAAAAAGAAAAGATCAGGGGCGGGTAAGACGCTTAGTAAGCTTAATAATAAAGTCGGCAGTAAAAATGATTCTTCACATTTGATATTAGCTTTAGTGGTTTTGCTTTTAATATTGACCTTCTTAAATGTTGGCCTCTATCTTCAGTCAGCTTTTCTGCAGGAAAAACAGCAGACCGGAGATGTGCCTGCTCTTGCGAAAGCTACTCCTCCTCAATTAAAAGGTGAAGTTTCTATCCGAATAGTTCCGCCGGCTTCTAAAACATCTCAAGGTGAAATAAATGGTTGAATCTTATAATCGCGTTATTACTTTATTATTGCTGGTTGCGCTTGCCGTCACTTTTTTAGGTACAGTAGTGACTTACAATTCTATTCTGGAAAAACAGGGCAAGTCCGTTTCTTGGTTAAGCGGCGCGGCAACATCAACTTCCACCGGGCAGACAAACCTGACCATCACTTCCAGCACATCCATTACTAACCGGAACTTTGTGATCCAATTTGGATCAGGAAATGTAAATTCAACCTGCGATTTCTGTCAAATGGATACTAATGGTGTATCTTATTCTATTTATACTTCATTGCCGAATGCCACTGGCGGCGGCTGCTGCGGAACTTGGAATTATACGCAAACTGCCGGATTTTTGTTAGAAAATACCGGCAACAATAATATCTCTGTAGGTTACACCTGCAGCGGAAACTGCACCCATGCCTCATTCATCGGCGGAACACTTTTTCTGGGAATGGGGGGTTTGGAAATTAAAGTCACTTCAAACAGCGTTGCAGCACAAGGTGGAGAAGCCGGGACTCTGGATTCAGCTGCTTCTTGTGTTGGCGGCGGCGGCACAGGAGCCGAATATCGCGGCGTTAAAAGCTGGAACATCACTAACAGCAGTGCTTATGGTGGAGCTTTAGACAGTGCCGGTTATGGAGAAGCGTATTATGTGCCTCTTGGACCAAGACATTGGCTATGCGGTAATAGTACGATGTATCCTCTCAGCAGCGATAATACTAAAGATGCTGCAGTAGTAGATGTTAATATCACCATTCCTGCAAGTGCTCCTGCAGGCGGCGTACAAAGTTCGTTTACTTTAACCTTTAATGGAACTGCAGCAGGTTAGGGGTCTCGTCTCGAAAGATCAGGGATTTTTTTTAAGAAACTTTTTTATATTCCGTTTTATCTTTCCCGAAGAGGTGCTTAAATGGTGAAGAAAATCATTTTGATGTTATTGTTGTTCCTTGTTTTGCTTCCTTCTATTGCTGCATTAAGCCTGACCGGAAAAAAATTAAGTCCGGTAACTTATATTCCAGGTTCTAAAATAGTTAATCATTATGTGGTATCCGACACCAACTACCCGGTTGAGATAAGCATCAGTTCTGAACCTTTCTCCCATATATATACTACCTCGGTAATCAATAACGAGTTTGATTTGATTCTCGATTTTCCTGCAGAAGAGTTTATCCCTCCCGGGAGTTACACCATAGGTCTTAAGGCTGCCGAAATGCCTTCCGGCTCTATGGGGGCGATAAGCTCTAAAGTCGCAGTTTCAAATGTAATCTATGTAGAGGTATTATCGTATGATAAGGATGTAAACGTGTTCCTTTCCGCTCCAAACATCAATGAAGGCAGCAATGAAACTATCACCTTGAATGTAAACAGCATGGGCTATCCCAATATAGATGAAGTTTATAGCAAGCTAAGCATATACGACTATCAAAATAAACTGATTGAAGAAAAAGTGACTGAAAAAAAAGCTTTGCCCGGTCTTGGTAGTATAACTTTTGCTTCTACTTTTGATACCGGCGGACTAGCTGCAAATAATTATGAAGCTCGGGCGATTGTTTTCTACGACGGCCGGATGGAAGCAGCAAATGTTTCTTTTTTGATAGGGAATATGGATGTCTCAGTACAGAATTATTCTCAAAGCCTTACGCAGGGATTTGATACCATCTGGATTACCGTAAAAAACAATTGGGGCAACCGCATCAGGAATGTCTATGCTAAATTATATGTGCAAGAAGAGGAGCTTGTCCATACTTCAAGTATAGATCTAGAGCCTTGGCAGGAAGGAAGAATTGAATCTTTGATGCAGGTTCCGCTTTCTCCGGGCGCATATAATGCCTCTCTCAGATTATTCTTTGAAGGGGAACAGAAAATTATTCCAATAACCTTACAAGTGGCTGCTCCTGAAAATAATGCTGCTGTAGAAGCATCCGCTGAAGGAGATTCATTATATTTCTTAACCACTATTGTTGCGTTGGTATTATTAATTGTGGTTTTATCATTAATGATATTTAAGAAGAAATCAAAAACTAAAAATGAAATTTAATCTTAACCGGAAAGCCGTTGTATATGTATTGGTAGCATTAATAATAGTGATGGGTATCATCACCTTGCTGAACTGGCCGGCTTGCCATGATCGGCAATTGATTGATGCTTCTATCACTGTGCATAATATCGGCAGCCGCGCCTATCTCGGCTTAAATACTGATACCCAGAACCTTTCTTTTGGTGGAGCTTCTCCCGGAACTGAGATTATACGTTCCATTATTCTTCAAAACAAGGATAAAGCAGAAGTTAAAGTGCGCATGCTTGGAGAAATATCACCATGGACTAAAATAGATCCCAATAATTTTACTATTTCTCCCGATGAGCAAAGATCTATTTTTTTTACAGTTTCCGTTCCGGTCAACGCATTGAACGGTGATTATACTGGAAAAGCTGAATTCTGCTTTGATAAGTGAACTTTTCTTATCAAAGCTTATGTTTTCTCTCCCAGAAAAATATAGTAAGTATTAATATGAAATTGAATATAACCGCCGCTATCATTAGATAATCTGAAACTTTTTCCCTTTTTTTCGGCTCCAGTATTTTCTCAACAACTTCAAAATTTTCCGTGGTTAGACTCTCAACACTTCCTTTGTTAACTTTTATTTCCAGCGTATAAATCCCTGGTTTAGCGTCCGATGACACCACTAATTCTTTAACGATACTTAGGCGCTCTCTGCCGCCTTTTGTTTCCATTACTTTTGTTACAACTGAGCCATTATAGTTTTTGATAGTGTATTCAATTAAAATGTCATGAGCGACGATAACATTTTCTTGCACAAGAATTATCTCCGTTTCAACCAACACCGGCTCTCCAGGATAAATATGAAGATACTTTTCCGGAATATTAATATTAACCAATAATTTAGATAAGTCTTTTTCTTGGGGGGGGGGGGGGGGGGGGGGGGGGGGGGGGGGGGGGGGGG
>CAYHXT010000016.1:0-369 GCA_964360675.1 uncultured Methanosarcinales archaeon | reverse complement strand
ATACATTTTCCGCAAAAAAAAATTAAACAAAAAATATTTTTTTTTTTTTTTTCCCCCCCCCCCCCCCCCCTTCACTGCTAGGTAGTTGTAACAATGTGGTGTATAATAAAATCCCTAAACAAAAACCAACAAATGATGCATACCTAAGCTTTGCTTCCATAAAGCAATGTCCTGCAAGAACATTTTTAATTTTATGCTATAACTAAAAAGTAGTAGATATTCCGTCAGCAGGAGGAAACTTTTTAAAAAACATTTATCTAAAAATTGCAAACACTACTTTTTTATTTATTCTCCCTTATAAATACCAGCTTAGGGATGCTCTGTCGGACAATTAATTCTTCCGAACCAAGACATACACCTTTTTTCCCA
>CAYHXT010000015.1:0-17906 GCA_964360675.1 uncultured Methanosarcinales archaeon | reverse complement strand
CTTTTTTTAAGCAGCATTAGCCCAATCATCGCAGTGGCGGGGCATGCTTCCCGAAATCAAAGTCTATCATCAAGGGCAGATGATCCGAGAACTTAAATTTCAACACGGAATATTTTTTTACTTTTATCTGCGGCGAAGTAAGAATATAATCCAGCCGGCGGGTAGGATACCAGGCCGGTTCGGTCAGAGGGAGAGATTTTTTATCTAATTTTATTAAATCTTTAAGGTGGGTCTTCTCCAACAGGTGTCCAATCTCTTTTTCACCGTTAAAAGTATTAAAATCACCCATGAGTATTACTGGATTTTTTATCCGGTTAACTAAGTTAGCAAGTTCTTTAATTTGTTTGACTCTTGCTTTTTTCCCCAAAGCCAGATGGGCGGCCAGTAAAGTTACTTTCCGCGGGCATTTAACCGTAGCTTCGATGACCATCCTCTTAGTTCCTTCATGGAACACGTGGTATTTGACATTCAGGAAAGGGAACCGGGAGACAATAGCATTAGCTTGCTTGTCAAGAATGGGAAGATGGTGAAATAATTTTAGCCACCCGTTCAAAGGGTACTTTATTTTTTCAACAAAATCATTCAGTTTTAATTTTTCTTTCAGGAAACGAACTTCATCTTTTCCGCGCGCGCGGAACGAGCCCACATCAACTTCAATCAGGGCCAAAATGTCCGGGTTTATTTTTTTCAATGCTTTCACCAAACGCAGGTCCAAATTCTTCGGTGGAAAGAAAATCTTCCAGAATTTCAAATATTGATACCACCGCCCTTCGATACCCTCGCAGTATTCGATGTTGTAAGTGATTAGTTTGACCACAGAAAGAATAAAACGGCAACATATAAAAGAGTTGCGTATCATTCAAAATTAAAATTTGTTCTTTTTGCCAACGGGCATTGATTTTATTCGGCTCATTTATGATTTATTTACAATCAATTCCTACAGCTTCAGAAATGTTAGCAAGTCCGTCTCTTTTTAGCAACATCACTAAATCCCTGTTGATATTTTTAATCAGTCCGGGCCCTTCATAAATCATTCCGGTGATTAACTGCACCAGATTAGCTCCTGCTTTTATCTTTGCGTAAGCATCATCGGCATTAAAAATTCCTCCGCAGCCGATGATAGTATATTTTCCTTTTGTTTTCGTATATATCTGAGAGATGATCTCGTTAGCTAATTTTTCTACCGGCTTGCCGCTTAAACCGCCATCGCCGACTTTTAAAAATGATTCCGGTGGAAGACCAGATTTCTCTCGGTTTTTAAGAAGGTTGCTGACGATGAATCCCCGGATATTGTGCCGACCAGAAACTGAAATTATGTCTTCAACCTCTTTGATAGACAGATCGGGAGAAATCTTGATATATCTTGGTTTAGGCGTTTTGATAGTATCCAAAGTATCTAATTTTGTCAGCAGTAGTTCCAATCGTTCGGGAGAAGAAAAAGGCTGGCCACCAAAAGCATTAGGGCAGCTGATGTTAATGGCAATGTAATCAGCAAACGGTTCCATAGTAACGAATGATTCATAATAATCTAGAACGGCGGCATCAGCATCTGCAGTTCCTTTGCAGTTAGTTTTAGCAATGCTTATTCCCAAGGGCGAACTTTTCTTTTTGGTTCGGAGATATCGGAGTTTTTCGGCAATGGCTTTACACCCTTCATTTTTTAATCCGTAATGGACCACCAATGATTTATGCTGCGGCAGCCTCCATAATCTTGGTTTGGGATTTCCCCAGCACGGCAGGGCAGTAACAGAACCTATTTCTTCAAAACCAAATCCCACCGCAGGAATTATTTCCGTGAGGTTGGCGTCTTTATCAAAGCCTGCAGCCAGGCCGACAGGATTAAGATATTTTATCCCATCAATGGTTTGGATTAAACTGTCATGGCGGTAGCTGAAGAAGACGGCCGTCAGTTTCCTGGTAACAGCAAATCTCCCCAGAAATGATCCGATTTTAACTATTCTTTCGTGCACTCTTTCCGGATCCGCCTTGAATAAAAGCGGTTTAATTACCGTCTGGTATATCATTTTATCGCAATCAACGGCCCTTATTTAAGAATTCCGTATCCTATCAATCTAAATCTCTCTCCCACGCGCCGGGAAATAGTTATTCTATCTCCGGGTCTGGCGCATATGGGTTTTTTTAACACGCAGATAGTGTTTTTTTTGGAGGGATCTAAAACTACGCCTACGGTGGCAGCGGAATTGCAATTTAACATCAAGACTTCATTTTTCGCCAGAGGCTTGACTTCCGTTTCTTCTTTGGTCCCCAATATCCTCTCTAACAAAAAGATTTCCAGATTGACTTGATAATAAGTGGAAGGCAGCTTCCCCGGAAGGCCGACTATCGAACCGGTGAGCGAATCGGACTTCACTACCGCCGGATCAAGCGTAGTGCTTAAAGCCATGCTTCCGCCGGGAAATATTTCTTCAACCGGCTGGCCGCCGGAAAAGATCTGGACTATTTTAGTGCGCAAAGATTTGGAAATTCTCTTGTTTTTTTCTTCAACCATATATCCGGGGCAGATTTCAATTTCATCGCCGACTTTAAATCTTCCTTGTTTTACGGTGCCGCCCAATACTCCGCCGATTAATTTCTCCGGCTTGACGCCGGGCTTATTGACATCGAATGATCTGGCAACAAGCATCAAAGGATCTTTATCAGCATCTCGGCTGGGCGTGAGGATGTGTTCCTGCACAGCATCCAAAAGTATATCTATGTTCGCATTCGCGCGCGCAGAAACAGGAATAATCGGCGCCTCTTTGTATTCGGTTTTAGATAAAAAAGTTTTTATTTGTTGATAATTTTCCAGGGCTTCTTCGTAACTTACCAAATCTATTTTATTTTGTACTATTATGATGTTTTTGATTCCGGAAATGTGCAGAGCCATCAGGTGTTCTTTGGTCTGCGGCTGGGGGCATTTTTCATTAGCTGCGACCAGAAGCAAGGCCCCGTCAACGATAGCCGCGCCTGAAAGCATCGTAGCCATGAGCGATTCGTGTCCTGGCGCATCTACTAGGGAAATTTTTCTTTGAAAAATAGCCGTCCCATTGCATTTTAAGCATTTTTCCTTGGTAGTATAAAAACTGCAATTTTCACATTTGTAAATGGAAAAATCGGCGTATCCCAAACGGATGGTGATGCCGCGCTTCAATTCTTCGGAATGCATATCGGTCCACTTGCCGCTGAGGCGTTCTGTAAGCGTAGTCTTTCCGTGATCAACGTGGCCAACTAGAGCGAGGTTAAGTTCGGGCTGGACAGTTCTGCGGGGAGAATTATCTTTTTCCTTATGGTCCACTGAAGTTTTTGCGGTGCTTTTCTTAACATTGCTTCCTTCAGTAATTTTCCTTCTAGACATACTACTATTAAAAAGTGGTTTCTTTATAAAGTTTAGGTTAAGTTCTTAATGTCTTAAAAAAGGGCCCCAGGTTAAGAAAGATAAATTATCCTTTCTTCCTCAAGTTGCGCCACCTTTCTTTTACGTTCTCTTTCATGGTAGCTTTGACCTTCTGCGCCCGTTTTTTCAAAATATTCTTAACTCTTTTTATTTCTCCTTTACTTGTCACTCCAGATTTAACTAAAGCTGCTTCAAAATAGCGGTCGGCAGTAGCCAAAACATCTCTGCTTGCCTGTTCTGAATTTCGCATCAGTTCCCGCGCCAGCTTTAAGCTCTCTTCATCGCTTAGGTTAAGCTCCGTCTTAACTTTAAGCGCAATCTTTTTTGCTTCGGTTAGGCTTAGCAATCCCAAGCCGTAGCCGGTTTCAACTACTTTTTTAATTGTTTTTCTCATGTTCTCAAACCTCCTTTTTATTAGTAAATAAAAAATATAATAAAAGCAGTAAAGCCAGCACCAGCATTATGATGCCGGCTGGCACGCCTAACACCGTTGTTCTTCCTTCTACATAAAACAGCACCGCAGAGGAAATAATGAATGCAGAAGCGATAATGCCGACAGTTCTTTTTTTATTGACGTATTCAAACTCTTCTTCGAATTTTTTTAATTGTGAAAGATCAATCTGGTGCGGCGGTTCCGGAGTTTCCATCTTATGGATTATTTTAGTCAAGTGTTCGGGAAGGTCTTCCAACAGCTCTCTTTGACTCCAGATGGTGTGGGCGATTTTTCCTGCAATTTTAGATGGCGCATAATTTTCTTGCAGATATTTTTTGGAAAATTCATCCAATCCTTCTGAAACTTTGAATTGGGGATATAAACTTAACGCCAAACCCTCCGCCTGATAGATCGATTTAGCCATAAGTATGTGGTTGGGGTCGAAAATAACATTGTATTGCGCTCCCCTGCTGATGATGTCATACAGGGCTTTACCCATACTATTTTCACTTACAGAATTCTTATACGCCTCTTCCAATATGGGCATGGTTTGTAATTTAAACTCAGAGAGGTTGGCCTTGCTGATATCTTTAGCCAAGGAAACGACGATGTCCATGCTTTTCTGCGGATTTTTTTCATTGATGGAATTGATGAAACGGATTATTTTTTTACGGTCCTGCGGAGTTAATTCTCCGACTATACCGTAATCGATGTAAGCTAATTTTCCGCTTTTCTGCACGAAAATGTTGGCCGGATGGGGGTCAGCATGAAATAAACCGTGCAGCAGCGCCTGTTCTAAGATGGAGGTGAAATAAGTCATCACCAGATTCTTGCGGGAGATATGGTATTTCTCCAGTGCAGCAAGATCATTGATTTTGAATCCGTCCACAAAATCCATGATCAAAATCCGTTTAGACGAAAAACCGGGGTATACTTTCGGAATTATCACGTTTTTATTGTTCTTCAATTTCTCGCGCAGCGTGGCGGCATTACGGGCTTCAATCTCAAAGTTCAATTCCCGCCGCGTCCAGATCGCAAATTCTTTGACCACATCAACCGGATGATAATTTTTAATGGCGGGGAAATGTTTTTCCAGAGAGCGGGCAAGATGGAAGAGAATATCCAAATCGGTATCTATTATCTCTCTGATGTCGGGGCGCTGAACTTTCACTACCACTTTTTTCCCCGATTTCAGCACTGCCCGGTGCACTTGGGCGATGGAAGCGGAAGCAAGAGGTTTCTTATCAAAGGAGGAAAAAATTTTATTCAGCGGCTTCTGAAGATCTTCTTCCACTATTTTTTTTATCTGGCGATAAGGGAAGGAAGAGACGTGGTCCTGTAATTTTTCAAACTCTTCCGAATATTCTCTTGGCACTAAATCCGGCCGCAGGGAAAGAAGCTGGCCTAATTTGACAAACGTGGGGCCTAAACGTTCAAAAGATCTGCGCAATAAAATTGCCTGGCGCTGCCGATTAGATATCGGAAACGACGGCTTTAATCGTTTATGCCAGGGAAGATGAATTTTCAATTTAGTTTTAGAAACATAATACCCTAATCCTTCTTCCACAAAAACCGTGATTATTTCCTGAAGGCGCTTAATGTCTTTTACCGGCAGCAATATCGATACCTCTTTTATTGGTATTAAAACGAAAAATAGTATATAAGAGTTTTGTTTAAACGCTGAGAATTCCACCATGCTGAAAAATGCTTCGCGTTTTTGGCACACCAAAATTTACAAGGTAAATTTTCAGTGTTCTATTGACTGGTGGCGGTCGATTTCTCTTTTTGACAACTGTATCCGGAGAGATAAGAAATAAAAGAAATAATCTAACTTTTTTTTGCTAAAATGATTTTTATCCCTCTTAAAGCTGATGCGGTAAATTTTAAGCTTCCTTTCTCTTAAGCCGGGTCATGTATCCAGCAATGATATTGCGGATTTTTTTGCTTCCGCCGCTGGTGTACTGGTTAGTCAATACTTTATTCTGCTCAAAATCGGCGGTGAATTTGCCCCCGTGAAGCTTCAAAAGTTCTTTGGTTTTTCTTTTTATAAGAGTAGTCTTAATACGTCCCATAAACGAAGATTTTGGGGAGGTGATTTATAAATCTTTCGTTACCTTTTAACTACATTAGTATACATTCGAGTAATATTTATATATTAAGATACCCTTGATTAAAAAATGGTAATTTTAATCGACCAGCAGAATATGCCCGAAGATGTATATAAAGTAATTTTTGCGACTGAGCAGCAGGAAGTCGTGGCTAAAATGCTTATCAAATATATGGCAGAAAATGGGAGCGAAATAGGGAAAACGGAAATGGGCTTGTTTGCCAACAATCTTCACGAAGGAAAAGTGGTTCTTAAAGAAAAAGGAAAATCGCCTTTGCAGCAGGAAGCAAGAATGTCTTACAATAAGAGGCAATTTTATGACCGGATTCTTACGCCGATGCGCAGCATGGGATTGATCGAATACGATCTTTTCAAAAAGACTTACAAGCTTTCCGACAAGTTCAATAAATTGATGATCAAGATTGGGCTCATGTGGCTGCGTGAGTTGGAGCGATTGAAGAAGTAAATGTTAATAAATCAAATTGCAGATACTAAGTATTTAAATCCGAGCCGTTTTTCACATAGAAAAAGGCGTAACTTTCTTAGACTCTTCGATTAATTTCTCCAGCATTTTAAGTACTTCGTTAGGGTTATCGATGTCCCGCAATTCAAGATAATTGGTTCCGGCGTGAAGATGTACGGTGCCGTAATCCAGCAGCCTCTGAATGGCGCTCTGCTTGAGATTAAAATCGGGGATAAAACCCAGCGGCCGATAATAAATATTCCTCTTCTTTACTTTCAAAACGCCCTTAATTATCAATAATTTTGTCGGCATTATCTTATAACGGTCACCGAAAAAACGCCGCAATTCCGTCCCCGCTATCCCCGCTAACCCCATCCCTAAAATGGACATTGAAACCAAGGCGGGAAGATCAATCTTTTTGAAAAGAGCAATGAGTAATAAACTGAGGAGAAAGATACTGCAGACATATTCTACTAAAAATGCTTTTCGGGAATGCCGCATAGTCATAATGACATTATCTGAATCATTTTCTTCCATAAAGAAAATAAGAGATTAAAAGTTTATATATTTTGTCATAATTTTCAATTACGATCAGCATCTGGATGGAAGCATGATGCCTTCTGCGCTAAGCGCTTGCCGTAAGATTTCTGCTTTATCGGTTTTCTCCCAGGTGAAATCCGGGTCATTTCTGCCGAAGTGGCCGTACGCAGCAGTTTTCTTGAAAATCGGTCTAAGCAGGTTAAGCTGTTCAATTATCGCTTTAGGCCGAAAGTCAAAATGTTTTGCCACCAATTCAACTATTTTTTCTTCGTGAATCCTGCCAGTGCCGAAAGTATCAACCAGAATACTCACAGGTTTAGCTACCCCTATTGCATAGGCTACCTGAATTTCACACTTATCGGCAAGACCGCTGGCGACTATATTTTTAGCTGCATAACGTGCATAATACGCCGCAGAGCGATCAACTTTGGAGGGATCTTTTCCTGAAAATGCTCCGCCGCCGTGATGCCCATGTCCGCCGTAAGTATCAACTATGATTTTTCTGCCAGTTACGCCGGCATCGCCAACCGGGCCGCCGATAACGAATGATCCGGTGGGGTTGATAAAATATTTTGTTTTTTCATCGATCCATTCATGGCAGATTGGCTTGATTATTTTTTCTATTACGTCGCGCTGAATGGTTTTCCAATCGACATCTGGGTGATGCTGAGTAGAAAGAACCACTGTATCTACACGTTTAGGCACTCCTTCTTCATATTCTACAGTCACCTGTGATTTTCCATCCGGGCGAAGGTACCAGATTTCCCCTCTTTTTCTGGCGCTGGCCAGCCGCTGGGTTAATCTATTTGCAAGGATAATGGAAAGCGGCATAAATTCGGGAGTTTCGTTCGTGGCATAGCCGAACATTAGGCCTTGGTCGCCTGCACCTTGTTCTTGGTATAGGCCGGCGCCTTCATTGACGCCTTGAGCGATGTCCGGAGATTGTTCTGATAATGCAACCAGAACTCCGCAAGTTGAACCGTCAAAACCCAGTTCCGGCTTATCGTATCCGATACTTTTTACGGTTTCACGAACAATTTTTTGTACATCTATAACTGCGGAAGTGGTCACTTCACCGGCCACCACCACAAAACCAGTCTTGGTCAAACATTCTACTGCTACCCGTGCATAAGAATCTTCTTTTAGGATAGCATCAAGAATAGCATCAGAGACTTGGTCGCACAACTTATCCGGGTGCCCTTCGGTTACGCTTTCACTGGTAAATAAAAAATTTCCTCCCATTTTTACCCTCTTAACCTTATTTTTTGTGCTTATACTAGGGCTGTAATATATAAAAATAATGAAACATAACTAAATAAAAAATTACTGAATAAAAGCTTACTTATCTCCGGCCTGGAAAGCCAGGATGTCTTCCATGCTCAGCTTTTCTCTTTTCTTGATCTTTTCAGATACCTGGGCCGTTTTTTCTTTCAGCTGTTCTTTAAAACTCTTCTTGTCATTTTCACTGAAGATTTTTGATAATTCTTTAACTCTTGATAAGTTTTTTTCCAGCAATTCCCCGGTCTGCCGGTACTGTCCTTTCAGCTGGAGATGCTGGGCCGCAAGAAGTTTTTCTTTTTCTCTGAGCTGCTTCAGTTTCTCATATGATGGATTTAACAGCTCATGCTTATTCTGGGATAAAGCTGCAATTTCCTGCACTTGGCGGTGATATTCTTCCGCTTTTCTGCGTGCTTCAGAGAAATCAGCGGCAACAGTATTGATATTTTTCCATAGGCCGCCCAGATGTTCTAATCGTTTGTACTCCAGCTGCAATTCTTTTATTCTCTTGCGGATTTTTTCTTCGTTTCCGAAAGGCATGACTTCTGTTTCTAATTTATATTCCAATCTGGCAATCGCCGATTTAATTTCAGCAGGATTATTTTTCACATCCATCTTTTCCAGCAATCCTTTCTTCTGTTCATCAATATCTTTTTTAACGGCGGCTTTCTCTTTCACTACTGCATGGAATTGGTCGCGCTGTCCCTTGAGCTCTTTCACTTTTACGCTTAATTGGTCCCGTTCTTTTTTCAATGAAGAAATATTTGATATGGTGCCTTTAATCTCATTGCGCACCGAAAGGAGCTGGCGAAAAAGATCTTCTTTCTGATTGTAGATTAATTCTAATTGCGGGCGTAATTCAAAAACTTCTGATTTCTTTTTTTGCAATTCAGCCCTTAGTTCAGACGTATTACCGTGGTCGGCTTCCATAGTGTTCCTTGTCCATGAGAAAAAAAGAAAATAAAAAAAAAGAAAATGCTTCCTTAACCGAACAGCGCGCCGAGACCGGCAGCCGCAGATTCTTCAGCTTTCTTGTTATCTTCTTTCTTCTCTTTTTTCTCTTCGCCAGCAGGCGCTGCGCCTGATGCAGCCGGAGCTGCAGCAACTGCAGTAACGATGGCTGCTTTTTTGACTGCTTCGTCGATGTCGACGCCTTCAAGAGCGGCTACTAAAGCTTTGACTCTCGTTTCGTCAACAGAAACACCAGCGGCGCTTAAGACAGCTTTCACTGCAGCAGCGGTTATCTCTTTGCCTGCTTTATGAAGCAACATTGCGGCGTAAATGTATTCCATTTTTTATTTCCTCCATATTAATTTTGAACTTTATTTTTTGAATCTAAAGTTTGGCTTCTTTCTCATGAAATTAGGAAACCACCTAATTTCAGAGCTGAAATGAAGTCATAGCTTCATTTCATGCTTTACGGAAAGAGCTTCCCGCTCAGATTTCGCCAATATCTCATCAGCAGTTTCCTTATTGAGGATAGCGTATTCCACTCCCACTGCTTTCGCTTCACGGAAAGCTTTCTGCAACAACAAATCAGTAGTTTCCTGAGTGGTGTATGCTGCTTCTACAGCTAAATTCATAGCCCAAGTAGCAGCTTGAGTGATATTTTGAGCATATTCTTTTTCATCGATGTGCAGCTGATGGGCATCAAAGATTAATTTATCTTCCCATACCGCTACTAAGTTCAATCCCACTTCCATGGGCTTGATATCCAGGCGCTTGAGAGTTTCCGCAAGCTTAGAAGAAATGATATCTCCTTCTTTAGCCACTCTAGTGTCTTGGATTATTTCTAATTTTCCGGCATTCACTTTAGTTTTGATGCCTACGGCAGCCAATTCTGAAATTATGGGGCCGGGCGCAAAACTGGTTATGCCTGCTTTTACCATAATGTCCTTTGGCGCAGTTTGTCCCGTCTTTGCGGGAGCTTGAGACTTATTTTTTTCAATAAGATTACTCAGCACAAAGGGGTTTTCGTTGGTAAAAATAAGTGCGGGCATACCTTTGATTTTCTCGCTTAATCCCTGCAGGTTTTCTTTCTTTGCCTGGCTTAAAGCGAGCTGCAATAATTTCTTCCTGGTCATGGCCAGCTTGACGCCTTTTCCTTTAAGCATGGAACGCATAGTTTGCAGCTGCTGCGCAGGAAGGTACTGCAGATTAACTACTCCGACAATTTGGTAGTGTTCAATATCATGCACCAATTGTTGTACAAGTTTTTTCTTTTGTTGGCTGACCATATTTTATCTTATAATCTTTATCTTATAATTTCTTCATTATCTTATATTATTCTTACCGGTTTTCCCATAGTTGTTTTAAGCAGCACGTTCTTGATGTTATGGGTCTCGTTTGGCAGATGTTTTACTACTGCTTGATAAACGGTTAAAATATTATCTATGATCTGTTCTTCAGGCATATCTTCTTTTCCGACCTGGCATTGAAGATTTGTCCCCTTCTTGGCGTTGAGGCGCACCGTGGTAACTAGTTTCTTTATCAAAAGCTCAAGATTGGTGCTGGGAGGAACAACGCAGCCTAATTTAGGGTTAGGCATTTTTCCCCGCGATCCTAAAGCTTTACCGAATATGGCAGCCAGCTTGGGCATGATGGTAGCCTGAGCAATAAAATAGTCATATTCCTGCGCTAATTTTCTTACTGCTTTTTTATCTTCTTTGTACCGGGCAAATTCAGTATCGCGGATCGTAAGATCACAGAACTTGTTGGCCTGTTCTGCCAACAACTGGTCAACGAACGCGGCAATCTTGACTTTATTTCCTTTTGAATAATGCAGATCGACAAAGAAATCTACTGGATTTTGTTTTACGTCGTGGTCTTTAAGATTGATAATTAAGTCGTAAGACTGATTGAACTTGCGTTTAGACTGCTTCTTCAGTTCCTGCAGTGCTTTTTGAATTTGTGCGTTATCCATTAACAACCTCCTACTGGACAGAATCCAGCGCTTTATGCCCTGCGCTGAGTCAGTAGTATATTGGTTTAGGGTTTAGGATGGGCGGTTATTTATAAAGATTACGGAAATACCATTCATTCAAAGAATTTCTCAAAAAATCCTTTCTGCGGCTTCTCTTCATGCAAATCCGCAATCAATTCTTTCTGCTTCTTGCTTAACTTAGCCGGCACAATTATATGCACTTTCACCATTTGGTCGCCGGATCCGGAACCATTCAGCTCCGGCATTCCTTTTCCGCGCATCCTAAAAATAGTTTCCGTCTGCGTTCCAGGAGGAACAGTCAATTTAGCTTTTCCTTCGATAGTTGGAATTTCTATTTCATCGCCTAATACCGCTTGAGAGAATGAAATGGGGATCATCAGGTGCAGATCATTTTCTTTCCTTTCAAAAATATCGTGGTGAGCTAGGTGAATCTGCAAATACAAATCTCCTGCCGAACCATTATGTTCGCCCACTTCTCCTTCGCCGGTAATGCGCAATCTCATGCCGTCCTGCACTCCCTTGGGGATAGATATTTCCAACTCTTTCTTTCGCCGAACTAATCCTTCTCCTCCGCAATTTTTACAGGAATCCTGCGGCAATTCTCCCAGGCCGTGACAGTAAGGGCAGGGTCCAGTCTGCTGGAATAATCCAAAGGGCGTTCGCTGAGTTCTTTTCAGATACCCGGAACCCTGGCAGTGGCGGCATGATTCAAAACTGTCCGCTCCTTTGCCGCTGCATTTTTCACAGCGTTCCAGCTTGTTTAATGAGATGGTTTTGGATCCGCCGGAAAAAGATTCTTCTAAAGTGATTTCAGTTTCATACAACAGGTCTGCGCCGCGCCTGGCGCGGGTTCTTGCTCGCGAACCGCCAAAGAGCTGTTCAAAAATATCGTCAAAGTCGCCGAACATGCCAGATTTAAACTGGGACATGACATCGGAATAATCATATCCTTGCTGGAATCCTCCGCCGGAAAATGCAGCGCCGCCGAATTGGTCATACTGCTGCCGCTTCTTATCATTGCCTAACACGGAAACAGCTTCGTTAATTTCTTTGAATTTCTCTTCGTATTCTTTCTTTTTATCGTCCGGCGCGCGATCTGGATGGTATTTTAATGCTAACTTCTTGAATGCTTTTTTTATTTCTTCCTTAGTAGCATTTTTGTCCACGCCAAGGGTTTTATAATATTCTTTGTCTGCCATAGTCTTTACGCCGCAAGGCCTTATATTTTCAGCCTCATTTTATCCATTTCTCCATTCATCCCTTCATTTATTTCTATATCCATATTTTCACTCAACAACTCCGGGCTGAAGGAAAGATTAGAGAATATTGTAAATTCCATTTTTCTTATCTTTTTTTCGTAGCTGTTCCAGGCTTCGTCGCTGCGCGGGTATTGCTGCCGCAGGTAAGCTAAGCGCTGCGACAGGGGGACTACTTTTTCCTGAAAAACGCGCCAGTCAGCGTAATGCACGATCAATTCTTCCCACGATGGATTTTCATGATGCGGACTGCTGACATTCTTCAACGAAACGGCAAATTCCGGATATTCATCTTTGAAAATCTCGTAAGCCACTTCCCCTTCATGTTTTCCGGGATATTTCCCACGCAAACTTTTCCAACCGGCAATTTCTTCTGCAGAGAATTGATATTTATGGAATTCATTAGGTTCCAGCGCTTTCAGCGAAACCACTTTAAATAAATCGTGGGAAAGGCTGAGGCAAGAGACAAAATCCACGTTGATTTTCATTCCGGACTGCATTAATTTTGCGGCCAGGAAAACGGAAACTTCGCGGACTTTTACGCAGTGGGAGAAAATATTCTTAGGTACTTTGTATTCAGCAAAATAATCCAGGCATTGTTGTTCCGTGGGCAGTTTCATGGTCAAAGTAATTAATTTAAAAAAATAAAAAAAGCATTTTATATGCTTTATGCTTTCTCTTTTGCACGCTTCTTTTCCTTGAATTCGGCATCAACGACTTTTTCACCGCTGTCGCCGCTGGAAGTTTCTTCATTCGTAGCCGATTGCTCCGATTGCTGCTGCGCAGCCGCGTCTTGGTAAATCTTGGCGCCGATCTCCTGCACGGTTTTATTCAGCTCTTCAATCCGGCGGTTAATTTCTTCCACATCGTCAGCCTTTTGCGCTTCTTCCAGCTCTTTTACTTTCTTCTCTATTTTTTCTTTGGTCGAAGCATCAATTTTATCTTTAAATTCCTCCAAGACTTTCTTGGTCTGGAAAAGCACTGCATCAGCGTTGTTGTCTGCTTCTACTTTCGCCCGTATCCGCTCATCTTCAGCTTCGTGCTTCTTCGCTTCTTCCTTCATGCGTTCCACTTCATTCTTGCTGAGGTTTCCCGTACCGGTGATTTTTATCTTGTGTTCTTTTTCGGTCCCTTTATCTTTAGCGCTGACGTGCAAAATTCCGTTAGCGTCTATGTCAAAAGTAACTTCAACTTGCGGGACGCCTCTCGGCGCGGGAGGGATTCCCACCAAATCAAATTGTCCCAGCAGCTTGTTGCCGGAAAACATCGGCCTTTCTCCCTGCGCTACGCGGATGGTTACGGCAGTTTGGCTGTCAGCAGCGGTAGAAAATATCTGCGATTTTCTGGTGGGAATAGTGCTGTTTCTCTCGATCAGCTTGGTAAATACTCCGCCGAGAGTTTCGATGCCCAGAGATAACGGAGTCACGTCCAGCAGCAGCACGTCACGGATATCTCCGGAAAGCACTCCGGCCTGGATGGCTGCTCCGATGGCAACAGCTTCATCCGGGTTGACAGATTTGTCCCCTTCTTTTCCAGTCAGTCTTTTTACTAATTCCTGTACCGCCGGAGTTCTGGTAGAACCGCCTACAAAAATCACTTTATTGATCTTTGCGGAAGTCAAGTCAGCATCGCGAAGAGCATTCTTTACTGGTGTTTCCAATCTCCTTAAAATATCTGCAATCAATTCTTCAAACTTGGCTCTATTCAATTCTTCCTTGATATGTTTAGGGCCGTGCTGGTCAGCAGTGATGAAAGGTATATTGATCTCCACTTTCATTTTTGTTGACAATTCAATTTTAGCTTTCTCTGCGGCTTCTTTTAACCGCTGCATGGCTACGGCATCGTTGCGCAGGTCAATGCCGGTAGAGTTTTTGAAATTCTTGACCAAATGGTCGATCACTAGTTGATCAACATCATCTCCGCCGAGGAAATTGTCTCCGGAAGTTGATTTTACTTCAAAGACCCCGTCTCCTAATTCCAGGATAGATACGTCAAAAGTACCTCCGCCAAAATCAAAAACTAAAATGGTGTGGTCTTGGTCTTGTTTGTCCAAACCGTATGCCAGCGCAGCTGCAGTAGGTTCGTTTATAATTCTAAGGACATCCAGTCCGGCGATTTCGCCGGCGTTTTTAGTGGCTTGTCTCTGCGCATCGTTAAAGTAGGCAGGAACAGTAATGACTGCATTTTTAACTTTCTGCCCCAAGTAGGCTTCTGCATCTCTTTTTAATTTCTGCAGTATCATGGCCGAAATCTGTTCGGGGGTGTAATCTTTTCCGTCAACTTCTACTTTTTCATCGGTTCCCATTTTTCGTTTTATGGAACGGATGGTGCGGGAAGGATCGATGATAGCTTGATTTCGCGCTACTTGTCCAACGATAACTTCATCATCCTTAAGATGAACAACGCTGGGTGTGGTTCTGGTTCCTTCTGCATTAGGGATAATAACTGGTTTTCCGCCCTCCAATACTGCAACTGCAGAAAAGGTTGTGCCTAAATCAATTCCGATGGTCGGTCCTGAATGTTTTGGTGTAGTCATTTTATTCTTCCTCCATATCTGGTGATTTATTTTTTTGAACAATTATTTTCTCTGCGCTAACTTTTACTTTTGCGTGGCGCAATACTTTACTATGCATAAGGTATCCTTTTTGGAATTCTTCCATTATGATGTTCTGATCTTTATCAGCGGGAACTTTCATCAGCGCCTCATGATAATAAGGGTCAAACTTTTTCCCTGCAGTTTCCATCTGAACAACGTTATTTTCTTCAAGCACTTTCATCAATTGGGTATGGATCAATCCCATTCCGTGAACAAACTCTTTTGCTGATTCGTTCTTAGCTCCTGCGCTTTTCATGGCCAATTCAAAGTTATCAATTATTGGCAGAAGCTGCAGTATAATATCTCTGGCGGCCATTTTTTTAACTTCTTCATTATATGTCTGCATCTGCTTGCGGTAATTATCAAAGTTAGCTTGGGTGCGTTTAAGCAAATCGGTCAATTCTTCCGCAGTCAGCTGGACTGCTTTTTGCCCACATTGTTCCGTGAGAGAGTCTTTATTGGCTGTTCTATGGGGGTCTTTATTATGGCAACCGCCTCCGCAGCATTTTTCAACTTCCTCTTCAGTTTTTCTTTCAGTTTCCATGCTCTTCTTTCCTTTTCCCGTTGGCTTTAAGTCAACCACGTTCAGTTAAAATGGCATTTATTTATAAATATTTCTGGTAAAACTTAAAAATGGGAGAACTTTCCAATAGGTATGTCAAAAAAAGTAGTCCTAATAAAAGTACGCCGTCCGGAAGGAGGAAATGTAAATGCGGATTTGCAGTGGTTAGGAAATTCTCTTGGACTATTTAATCTTCGGGACAAGGACAGCAGCTGTTTCAGGATTTTTATCACTTTAGTCCGGAAATCCAGCGGCAATAATCCTGTTTCTTCCGATGAAATAGCTGAAAAACTTGATTTAAGCCGGGGAACAGTGGTGCATCATCTTGCCAAATTGATGGATTGCGGCATAGTTATCCATGAAAAAGAAGGATATTTATTGCGGGAACAAAAACTGGCCGAAGTGATCAATGACCTACATAAAGATGTTGAATCATTATTTGATGAACTGCGCAAAGTCGCTCAGGAAGTGGATCAGCAGCTGCGATAGAAAGATAGGTATTTATACTTCTAAATTCTACATTTAACAAGTGAACCAAAAAGGGGGAGTAGTTATTGTACTAGTAGTGTTTATTATTGCACTTACTGCTGTAAATATTTTTATTATCAGCAGAGTTGAGCTAAATTTACAGCCGTTTATTTCCGGCGGCGCTACAAGTTCTCAAGGAACTGTATTTTTCTGTAACAATATTCCTCCAACAATTATTGTTAATAATCAAACCGTTGACGTGGGAGAAGAGGTTTTTACTTTGCAGATCAATGCCAGCGATCCCGGCGGAAATAATGCTTCGCTTCAGTATTATGATAATACTTCTTTGTTTGCAATTGATAACAATGGATATATCTCTTTTGAGCCTGATGAAGATACCAGCAATCAATTTGTGCAAGTTATTGTCCAAGATGAATCCGGCTGCGCAAACCAAAATACATCCGCCAATTTTTTCCTGAATTTTGATGCTGTGCCTTTAATTGCCGTTACGAATCCTCTTGGATCTATTAATGATACGACGCCGGAATTAAACCTAACCACCAATGAAAATGCCATCTGTCTGTTCAGGCACGAAGAGAATAGCACTTTTACTATAATGGATGTAACGGATGGAACAACACATTCCCAAACTCTGCCTTCGCTCAACGCAAATTCAGAACATGAGGTATTCGTAAGATGCAATGATTCCAGAAATAATGTCAGAGCTGCTTCTCTCAAGTTTATGATTACAGATGTTACAGTAAATGTCCAAAACCTGACGACTGTAAATATCACTGCTAATGCAACTCAAACTATCATATTGCTTCCACAGCTGAATATTACAGCCAATATTTCCCAAACATTAAAACAACAATCTTTTAGCGCAGCAGAGTTTAATTCCACACCCCTAAACAGCTCATTCAGCGTAACTGGATCTGATACTACATCGTATAAATATTACAGCATCTCTGCTGACAATAAAAGTTCACATAACATTAACAAACTGACTTTAAAGTTTACTTATAATCAAGCAGAACTTACTGCTGCAGGCATTGCAGAATCAGATTTAGAATTATTTTCTTATAATATTTCTTCAACTGCTTGGCAGGAGGAATCTGAAACAATAGATACAGGCAACAACATCTTGGAATCAAATATCACTCACTTGACTACTTTTGTATTAGGGAGCGCAACTCAACAAGCAGAAGCTCTTGACGCTGTAGGGACGCCAGGGGGTGGTGGCGGCGGCGGTGGAGGAGGAAGCTCAAAGAAAAAACCCACTGGAGCTGCTGTCGCAGCTAAAGGCGTCGTGAAAGAACTCCCTGGACCAGTGCATCTGCCGGGCATTTTGTTTGACGTCAGCGTGAATATTCCAGAAAAATACCGAAAAGTATTGCTTGGTCAGGAACTGGCGGCAGAAGTGCGCATCATCAACATCAAGACAATTGGCACGGTAGCAGTGACGATGGAATATATCATTGAAGATAAAGGAGGAAATACCCTTTTTGACGAATTCGAAACTAAAGTAATTGAGAATGAAATAGAATACCTTAAGCAAATTATTCTACCGGCAGATATTCCTCCCGGCGTTTACATGTTTTTTGTTAAAGTAAAATATCAGGAAGATACTGCCTTGGCCGGATATCCCTTTGAAGTTGTGGAAGAAAATAAGCCGTTGTTTGGATTAGCCGTGCCGATGTTGACTTACAAACAAGCGTTCAGAGATTATAGCGCATACCTACTTGGTTTTATAGTATTCTTCGCTGCCTTGCTTGTGGTAATCTACTTTATGAAACGAAAACGCATCCCTAAGTGCTCTGTCGGACAACTCATAGCTAAACTCTCATAATTTTAACTAATTTCTT
>CAYHXT010000014.1:0-18102 GCA_964360675.1 uncultured Methanosarcinales archaeon | reverse complement strand
ATCAGGTTAACTGGACCCGGCCATAGTAATCTCTTAGTAATCTCTTAGTAATCTCTTAGTAATCTCTTAGTAATCTCTTAGTAATCTCTTAGTAATCTCCGAGTAATCTCCGAGTAATCTTCCCAGTAAAGAAAACTATATAAACCGCGTTTCTTCATAACGATTATGCAGGATCAGGATAAAATCATATATTTTTTGCGTGTGGTAGGGCCGACTATACCTTCCAAGGTCGCCAAGAACATCAATTCAGAAATTCTGATTGCTTCTGCGCATCTCTCTGACCTTTCCGCGCAGGGAAAAGTAAAAATTTCCCATCTTAAGATTGGCGGATCCCCTTTGTATTACCTGCCCGGCCAGGAAGACCAGCTATATCATTTTGCTGCAGGGAATCTTAATCCTAAAGATTTTCAGGTATTAGAGCGGCTGAAACGAGAAAAAGTGCTGCGGGAGAATTCTATTGACCTGTTATCCAAAGTAGCATTGCGTTCATTGCAGGATTTTTCCATTCCTCTCCACGTTACGGTTGCCGGAAACCGGGAATTATTTTGGAAATGGCACTTGCTTTCTGACCACGAAACTACTGCCGCAATTAAATCGGAGTTATTTACTGGAGCGCCGGCGCAGGAACAAAAATCGGCAGTTTCGGCGGTTCCTGAAACTAAACCGGCGGAACCGCAGCAATCTTTAACGTCCGCATTTGAAGAGATGCACAAAGATCCGGAAACAAAACCGGAACAAAAAATTACCGAAGAATCAGCTCCGGAACTGCCGGTTCACAGAACAACCATTCAGGAAAAGATTCCAATAACAAAAGCAAAACGTTCCTACAAAAAAATGATTTCGGCAACGAGCTTATTAATCCCTTTGGCGGAACAGTACTTCCAGGAGTGCGACATTGCCGTCCAGGAGCAGGAAATCATTCGCAAGAATGCGGAAATAAATTTTCTCCTCTCCGTGCCTTCGGTAGTCGGGGCGTTAACTTATTTCTGCAAAGTAAAGAAGAAAGCAAAATGTGATGAAGGAGACATTTCCTCAGCTTATATGGAAGCGCAGATTAAGAAGCTTCCGCTGCTATTCTTGTACACTCATGAACTTAATAAAAAAGCGCAGGAAATGCTGGTAACCGATGCATTCCGGAACGCCATTGTAAAAAAGTTGGGGACCAATGGTTGACCAGCAGAAGCTGGATGCAGAGATAAATCTGCTTCAAAAGAAAATTGAAACTGCGTTTTCACAGCTGAACGAAATAGATTCCCTAAGAGCGGACGCAAAGAATTTATCGCAATTTCAAGAGCTGACTATGTCATCCAATATTATCCTGCAAAATCTGATGGCGGATTTCCATCAAATTCTAGCATATGTATTGCTGGCAAAAAAAAGCGGCCACAACAGCGTCTTTTTCAAGAGCCTGCTTAAACGGGTGTGTTTCATGGAGGAACTGCTGCATAGTTTTTTCAAGGAACGTAAAAAACAGATATCTTTGGTTTCTCCATTATTAAAGAAAAAATCAGGAATTAATGTCTGGTTTAATAAAAAGCGCCTAATCCATTCTCTGGAAGAAGAGAGAGACCTTATGATGGTCGTGATAGCAACATATAAGAAAGAAGGCGTAGACGAAATAAAACAAGCCTTGAACACCGAACGATGGAAAAAAAGGGCCATGTACACCGTCGCTGGGGGGGTCTTTCTGGTTCCCGGCGGAGCAGCAATTTCATTGGCTATACTTCAAGCATACAAATGGGCCAATAAATCCAGCAAAAATTATAAAAAATTGCTGGATCTGGTAAAATGATGATGCTAAAATAATGGCGCTAAAATGGTTTGGGGGAATTCCTAATGGGTCTGAACTTTAAGGATTTAGTCGTAAAGAAAGAGATTTCAATCGGCGATCTCAAGGGCAAAGTATTGGCTATAGATTCCATGAATATGTTATATCAGTTTCTTACTACCATCCGTTCTCCTGACGGTTCGGTGCTTACCGACAGCAAGGGCAGGGTAACTTCGCATTTGATAGGGCTTTTCAGCAGGACGGCCGTCCTGATGGAGAAGGGATTAAAATTGGTGTTTGTTTTCGACGGGAAAGCGCCGGAAATCAAGCAGAAGACTTGGGAGAAAAGGACGCAAATAAAGAAAGAAGCGCTATTGAAATTGAAGGGGGCGGAAGAAGAAGGAGATATCGGCGAGATGCGCAAATATGCTGCCCGGACGGCGATACTAAATAAAGAAATGTTAGAAGATGCTAAGGAAATAATAAGGGCTTTAGGGCTGCCCATCGTGCAGGCGCCGTCGGAAGGCGAAGCGCAGACTGCGCATATGGTGAAGAATGGCGATGCCTATGCATCTGTAAGCCAAGATTATGACAACTTGATTTTTGGCTGCCCGTTGTTAGTGAGAAACTTATCTGTAGAAGGAAGGCGCAAAAAAGCGGGAACTTTAGCATATACGAAAGTCAATCCGGAAATGATCTCGCTGAAGGAAGTGCTGGATAGTTTGAAATTAGATTTAGAACAGTTGATAGCGTTGGCTATTCTCGTGGGCACCGATTACAATCCCGGGGGTGTGAAAGGCATCGGCCCGAAAACGGGGTTGAAATTATTGAAAGAGCACGGAAAAGATTTTGATAAACTATTCCAGCAAGTAGAATGGGAAAAGCATTATCCCAACCTTTCATGGGAAAAAATATTTGACACCATAAAAAACATTCCAGTAACTGATAATTATTCGCTGGAATGGAAAAAGATAGATGAACAAAAATTATTGAAATTGTTGGTAGAGGGGCACGATTTCAGTGAAGAGAGAGTAAGGACTAAAATAGAGAAGATAAAAGATGCCCAAAAAGAATTATCTCAGAAAGGGCTTAAGAACTTTTTTTGAGAGGCTTTGACTTTCCAACCCGAAAGTTATATAAACTAAATAGCACACACATAAACTAAAGTGGATACATCTAAACTAAAGTTTACTACTCTCGGACAAAATATATTTTCTCTGCTGTGCGTAAAAGCTGGAGAAAAACTGAGCCAAAGAGAAATAGCCCAATCGCTCAAGGTATCTCCCACCGCCGTCGGCAAATCATTAAAGACCTTGCTGCAGAAAGGCCTTGTAAAGATTGAGAAGACAAAAACCATTAATTTCGTTTCCTTTAATCGGGATGAACAAAAAGCAGTAGAGCTAAAGAGGGCTGAAAATTTAAAGAATATCTATGTTTCTGAGCTCTCTGCATACTTGGGAGAGCTGCTTGCCGGGGCTGCCGTGATTCTGTTCGGAAGCTATTCCAGGGGGGAAGACACTAAAGCATCAGATATTGATATTGCGGTGATAGGCAGAAAGGATAAATCGCTTGAGCTTGAAAGATATGAAAAAATCCTAAACCGAAAAATTAATGTCAATTTTTATCCTTCTTGGAGGGAAATACATAAACACCTTAAAAATAATATTTTGAACGGCATTGTTTTGCATGGAAGTGTTGAACTATGAGGGCGCTGAAATCATTTGAAGAATTCATAGAAGATGGCGTTGTAAAGAAGATAACTATTGATAAAGAGAGAGCAAAAAGCCTTATTCTTGAAGCAGAAAGAAAATATGGCTCCTTACAAGAGATACTTAAGAAAATGGGCATCAGAGATGAGAACTCAAATGATTATATTGAATATTGCTATAATATTTTGATGCTCATGATACGGGCAAGGATGTTTGAGGGCGGTTATACCAGCTCCGGCCAGGGAGCGCATGAAGCGGAAGTGTCATTCACCAGAAAGCTGGGATTCAATGAAACGCAAATAATATTTTTAGACCAATTGAGGTATTTCAGAAATGGAATATTATATTATGGCAAAAGGTTTGATAAGGAATATGCAGAAAAAGTGATAAGCTTTACTGAAAAGATATATAAGAAAATAAAACTATGAACAACATAGAAGTGGAAATACGAAGTTTCATCTCTTCGGAGAAGTACGAAGAGCTTATAGAGTTCTTCAAAGAGAATGCTGAATTCATCAACGACGATTACCAAGAGACGTATTATTTCGATGCCGAACAAGACTTGCGTATCCAGCGCAATAACAACTATTCTAAAATCTGGCTGAAAAAAGGGAAGCTGCATGATGAGCAGCGCGAGGAGATAGAGATTAAATTCAATAAAGAAGATTTTGAGATGCTGGAAAGGCTGTTTTTAAGTTTAGGATATGAGGTCAGCATCAAATGGTTCCGGAAAAGGATGGTATTCGATTGGGAAGGGATCAGTGTTATGTTAGATCATACCAAAGGATATGGCTATATCATTGAATTGGAGAAAATGTCTTCTGAACAGGAAAAAGAAAAAGTCTTGCAGTCATTGAAAGCAGCTTTGCAGCGATTAAATATTTCTTTGACGTCTAAAGAAGAATTTGATGAAAGATTTGCGTATTACAAAGAAAACTGGAAGGGATTGGTGCAAGAATAATTTTATAAACCTTCAATTCTTTCCTGATGTTATGCTCGCAGCTTATACTGAATTAAGGAATGCCCAGAAGGTGAAGGAATTTCTTGCTAAAAGAGGACTTCAGCATCCTGATTATCTTCCGGTAAAGGAACTGAATCATATCTATTTCCCGGTTACCAAAAAAATAAGCCTGCCTAATGCTAAAATAGTAAACACTAGATTTCCCTTTCCAGAACGGCAGAAGCAGCTCACCGCAGAAGAATTTCTCCGGGGGAAACTTTCTACGAAAGAATTAGAGCTTCTTCCCAGAACTCAAGAAGTGGTCGGCAACATCCTCATACTGGAAATTCCGGATGAGCTAAGAGCTAAAGAAAAGATTATTGCCGAGGCGTACTTGAAAGCAAACAGACATCTTTCTACCGTAGTAAAGAAAAGCGATATCCATGCTGGACAGTTCAGGACCAGAAAAGTAACTATCTTGGCAGGAAAAAAAACGAAAGAGACCGTCCATCACGAGAACGGCATCGAGATAAAGCTCCATCTGGAAAAAACTTACTTTTCTGCCCGTAGCGGAAGTGAACGGCTGCGTATAGCTAAAATGGTCAAGCCGGGAGAAGAAGTTATGGTGATGTTTTCAGGAGCAGCTCCTTATCCTTTGGTTATTGCTAAAAATTCAGAAGCAAAGCATGTGTATGGCATAGAGCTGAATCCTCTTGCCCATAATTTTGCTTTGGAAAATGTGCAGCTAAATAGTCTCCAGGACAGGATCACTATTTTGCACGGAGATGTCCGCCATAAGATTCCTTCGATCAAGAAAAAGTTTGGACGTATCGTCATGCCCCTGCCTAAAACTGGAGAACAGTTTTTAGATTTGGCCCTGCTCAAGATAAAGAAAAAAGGCATGATTCATCTCTATGCGTTCTTGGAAGAGAAAAATTTTAACGCTTATGCGCAGAAAGTAAAGGGAATATGCAATCTGTTAGGATATAAAGTTAAAATCATGCGTAAAATTAAATGCGGGCAGTTTTCTCCCGGAACATTCAGGGTTTGTTTTGACATAAAGATGATTTAAGGGCGTATATTGAAATTAATTTGTCCGCCACTCTTTCTTCAGCATAAAGCTCTTCTGCTATTTGTCTTCCTTTCTTGCCCATTTTTTTTTGCAAGGCCCGGTCATGCATCAGCAGTTCAATCGCTTTCCTCAGCTGCTGTACATTTCCTGGGTCAACCAGTATCCCCGTTCCTTTCGTAATGGTTTCTTTTATGCCGCCGATTGCTGACCCGATTACTGGCTTTCCTGCAGCCATGGCTTCAATGGCAATCCGGCCGAATGGTTCCGGCCATAATGAAGGAAAAACGACGATGTCGGCATCCGCATAAACGCGGGGAATTTTATCGTAAGAAACCGGCAGGCATATTTTAGCATTAAGCTTTTTCTCGGCGATAATCGCCTGCAATTCTTCTTTCAACACTCCCTCGCCGTAAAGTTCACATTCCGCATCCAGGCCTTCGATAGCTTCCAATAAAACCTGTGCGCCTTTAGATTTTATGAACGCTCCGAGAAATATTATCTTTTCTTTTTTGTTTTTCTTTTTTGTAACAACTTTAAAATCATTTATTTTAATTGCATTAGAGACAATCGTGCTTTCATGCCCTTGCTGCCGTAATAATCCCTGCACATATTCGCTGATAGCTATCAGATGGCAATATTTCAAAGAATCATTTAATTCTTTGTAGTATCTGTAGATATATGACAGCAGCGGCGCATTATACTTGATGCACCACCGGTTCTTCATCTTTCCAATTTCTCTAGAATCGGACTGGCAGGATAAGAATTTCAGGAAGGAGCATTTCACGGCACATTCTTTTTTACCGTGAAAAATCCGGTCTCCTTTCGGGCAGAGCGCAGGATAACTTTCAATGGTGGCAAAGAGCGGGACGTTACTGCGATGAAGCTTGGAAGCGGCGATTATGCTGGTGCCGATGAAATGGATTGCATCAATCTTTTCCTCTTTCAGGATCTGTTTAACTCCTTTTGCCACCGAGTTTGGAAAAAGAGATGCCCTTTTCATATTTCCTAAAAAGGTGGAAGCGTCTTTTCCAGTTTTAAGCCGGCGATGGACAGTTACGCCATCTTTTTTTTCCATTTGCAGCAGTCCCTGGTGATAAGATGTGAGGACCAGAACTTCGTTTTTTTTCTGGGCCAGCATGGAAGCTAAAAGCTGCACATTGATTTCTCCCCCGCCCATAACTTTGGGCGGATAATACTCTGTCACAAAAAGAATTTTCACGAGGAAACGGCCGCCGCGGCCATTTATATTTGTTATGGTCTTTGGTTCAAGAAGGGGCGCGAAATTAAAGCGGCCTCAAGGATAAAAACGGTCAAGAAGTTGATAAATGTCAGAAGAATTAAAATCATTAAAACTTTCGCTCACCGTGGATTCCGGGGCCTTATTATCGCCTAAGTGTAACTCTAATTTTTGGCGCAGTTTCATTAAACAAAATTTTTTAGAGTAGTGAAGTTGATGAATGTAATCTCTCAAACAGCCAAAACGCACATTTACTGTCACTTCAAGTTTATTTGCCGAATTAAAAATACAGACCGAACTTTCATAAATGTGTCTTAAAGCAAACCATTTTCCGCAAAGAGAAGTGTAATCGCCTCGTTCTTGCACATAATTAATCAGCAATCTGCCGTTGGTTCCGCTGCCCAAACCAGTTTCTATTTCTTTAAGTTCAATCCCTTTCCTTTTTGCAAAGTCCCTAACTGAAATTTCCAAAGGCATTTTTACAGTTCAATAATCCTCCCAGTTTTTCCAACATTAATCACTCTGGTAGAGCCTATAACCTCTTCGATGCCGTGCGTTTCGTGGACATGGCCGCAGATATGCAGATCAGGTTTCAATTCCTCAATGGCTTTCCTGACGCCGGTACTTCCTGGAAATATCCCCAATCCAAGAATGCTGTCGCTGGGCTGTACATGGGTCACCATAAGTTTTTTCTTTACATCTTTCAAGGAATCATGCGCTTTCTTGAGCGTCTGGAAAAATTCTTCTTCCGACAATTGGTGGATTCCGACATCGGCATACCCGCAGCCAAAAATGCCCACATCGCCAATTTTCAGGACATATCCGTGCAGATTTTTAATGCCATACTTTTCTTTAAGAAAAGCCACTTCAGCTAATCCCTCATGATTACCGGGAATTACCGCTACTTCCAGCCCTTTTTCTTTGAATGGGCCTATCAGGCCGCTTACATTGCCGTCGTGGTCTGCCAAATCTCCGGCAAGTATGACTAGATCTACTTTTTCTTCAGCTCCTTTTTCGGCCATCTCTTTAATAAAATGCCGGTCTCCGTGTACGTCGCTAATAGCTAGTATCTTCATGAAAATTCTTGAGCAAGGCCTATTTATAAACGTTATGTTAGTAATTTCGCAGTGGTGGCGAAATTATATATATCTCTGTTTATTTGTAAATCATCTTTATGGACAGTTCGGTTGTCCTGAAAAGGATGCAACCATAGCAGCCTCTGTCTGGTGCTCAACAAATGCCACGGTGTCTGGACTATAACTCACCGCAGGTAACCTGTACCAGTTACGCTTGTGTATGGGGCGAAGAAGATCACCTGTAAAATAAGCCAATAGGTCCGTTTCGATTTGGTCGTTGTTTCAGGCCACTTTTTCACCGAGTCCAGAATAATTTGATTAGATGAAACATGGCAAAGAAAAAGAGTGTAGTGAAGAAAGTAAGTAAAAGAGTTTTCAGTAAAAAACGTAATTACAAAGGGCGCGGCCCCAGCGGTAAGCCGAAGCATTCTAAAGTTGCGAAGCTGATTAAGCTGGCGAAGCTGGCCCAAGCTCGTCCTAAAAAGAGTAGCAAAAAAGGAAAGAGCAAAAAGAGAAGATAGGGTTCTTTCCATTTGTTAATTTTTGTAGACCATGAAAGAATATGAATTATTATCTGGAGAAATAATTAGGCTTTCTGATATATCTCTAGAAGAACAAGAACATATTAGCACGATAGAAGAGCTAATAGCAACATCAGAAGATTACTTTGAAATTTATCGCCAAGCATTTGCTCCGCTGATGGTGGGGAAATATTTTGATGTCCAAAGATTACAGCAGTTACAAACGTCTCCGCGATATAAAGTACTTTCTGATTTAGTTACGCGGTACCATAACAAATTATTCTCAATAGGATTTTAAATATTAATTTATTATTGTATTATTATTATTATTATTATTATCTTCCTTTTAATTTCAAATCCAGAACTAAATCTTCCAGTTTCCGCAGATCGTATTTGACTGCATCAAATTTGCGTCTCACTTCGTTGTCTCGAAAATCAAATTTCAATAATTCTCCGTACATCATATCGACTTCATCTCTGATCTTGATAACTTTTTCAACTTCACCTTTACCGGCCAAAAATACTGCCTTGCGCACTAATTCGCCGGGAAGATCGGCCAATCCCAAGATGAAATGTTCCGTATCCACAGCTAAGTCTACCAACACGCCGGTTTTGACGAAGTGATAATACAGTAATGCTTCTGCGTATTCCTGGATGGCAACTTTATAACTGCCCTCGCTGCCCATTTTTCTGCTGTGTTTAGCGATAGCATCCAGTTTCTTTTTTTCAGCTTCAATCTCTTTGATTAATTTAGCCGCTTCGGTAAGATCATCACGGTGCACAGCATAGATGATTTGCTTGCTTAGCTTGAGAACGTCCCTGCTTTTCTTGATTAGATTCTCGCGTTCGCTGTCGTAATCCTGGATGTCTTTTCTGAGTTTTGCGAAATTAATCATGGTGCTTAAAAATACTGGCAAGTTTATAATTGTTTTCGTTGTTGGCGCGAGATTTATTCATTCTTCTTACGGGGGCATTTTTCTTTAGCGTGAGCGGCAGTAGAAATACCAAAATAAAAAATCCCCACCGCAGCAGAGCACAATGTGAGGCACATAACAAAGAAACTACTTTGTTGGTGCACAAAAGTGATTGTTTTCACTTTTTGTGAAACTATTTCACTGGTGCATAAATGAAATCGTCGTTTCATTTCGTGCTGCGGGGTATTTTTTAATCTTGCTTGGGATCAACATCACCGTGGGGCTGTGGCGTATGGCGGCCAAGCAAGAAATCAGCGAAACCTTTATATAGCGTTATCTTCATTGAGAATAAATACGTGGGGTGTACAGAAACATGGATGAAGGATCAAGACCATTAGACGCATTGAATGCAGCAAGAAATAAAAACGTGATGGTAGATTTAAAAAACGGCCATCGATTTGTTGGAAAGCTGAAAGCATTCGATATTCATATCAACGTTGTCTTAGACAATGCAGAAGAATATGAACAAGGGGAATTAAAACGAAAAATAGGCACCGTTTTTATCCGCGGCGATACTATAACCATCATTTCTCCAGCATAAAATTGCTTAAGTGATAAGATACTATGTCAAAAGGAACAGCAAGCATGGGAAAGAAGAGTGGGAAGAAAACCCACATTGCCTGCAGGCGCTGCGGCGGGCATTCTTATCACATGACCAAGAAAAAGTGCGCTTCCTGCGGCTACGGGAAGACCGCTTCCAAACGGAAGTTTAATTGGAACAAGAAAAATAAGAAATAATGATTACAATCATTTTTCTGTTCTGAAAATTTTAAAATTTTCTTGAACAAGAAGAATAAGAAAAACTAAAATAAATATAGTAATTAGTTAAAGATCTTTTTTTTATTTCAAATCATAACATTTTTGTGTATTAAGAATTAAAGAATTGATTTCACGACGCTGATTCATCGGCTTCCTTTTGTATACCAAAGGAAAGAAATTTCCGAACAAAATTTCATTCCTTTAGTATACAAAGAAGTTGTTGCATATCTGCTTGATGTCATTAATCTTTATGCCTTGACATAATTCTTTATTACCGCTTAGTTTAGCAACCCGGTAGCGGCAGGAATCTACATTGACCTGATTATCAAACTTATTGCATAATTCCGCGTTTAAAGTTTCTATAGCAATTTTATAGATGCATTCGGCTTTATCTGACGGGTCCAGCCTCTCTTCACATAACTCCAAATTATTTGTATCCATGGCTATCTTCTTGACGCAGCCGATATTTCTGGTTACCTCCAATATATTGGCGCAGAGCTTGTAATTTTCAGCTTTTACAGCCAGATGATAATAACAATTATCCTGCCAGTATTCGTCCATAATATTTTGGCATATGGCCGCATCGTTGTTCTGCAGGGCGATCTGTTCCTGGCAGAAACCCTTAGTCCTGCTGGTCACAATCAAATCGCATACCGCAATATCATTCTTGGCTTTGGCTAATTCCGCTACGCAGGAATCACGGACTTGGGTATTCCCGATTTTACTGCATTTAAGCTCTTCAAAATAACAGTTATCTTTGGCTGCCCCCTGGAGATCACTGCAGGCATCAGAAGCAACCGTCCCGCCGGTAACAAGATTAAAAGAGCAGGAAGTAAGAATTAAAACTGCTGCCAATAAAACGCCGATAATTACTTTCATAAAGTACCCGGAGAAAATCTTCTTTTTAAGCTTTATGGAATTGTAGGCGTAGTATGGGCAAAAACAATATAAACAAATGCCTGCTTTTTATTATTTATGTCTATGTTCAAAGATATGCTGCGGAGCGGCGAATCGCTTTTTAGGGATACCGTAGTGCTAGATTATGATTTCCAGCCCAAAATTCTTCAGTTCAGGGAAAATGAACAGATGCGTTTCGCTGCGGCCATACGCCCGCTGCTGCAGGGCCATAACGGCAGGCATTTATTTGTTTACGGAGCTCCCGGAGTCGGGAAGACCACTGCCTGCAGGCACGTGCTGCGGGAATTGGAAGAAGAGACCGATCAAGTGATTACTTTGTATGTCAATTGCTGGAAAGAAAATACTACTTTCAAGGTTTTAGCAAAGATATGCGAAGATTTAGGGTACAAATTCATCCAAAATAAAAAAACCAGCGAATTATTGGGTTTAATAAAGCAGAAACTGAATAAAATCGGCGTGGTTTTAGTGTTTGATGAAATTGACAAGCTGGAAGAGATGGATTTTTTGTATTCAATTCTCGAAGAGATTTACCGCAAATCAATCATCCTGATTACTAATTATCGTGACAATTATGCTGAATTCGACGAGAGGATTAGAAGCAGGCTGGGTCCTGAATTTGTATATTTTCGCCCTTATAACGAAGCGGAAATCGCCGGTATCATGAAACAGCGGCGCGATTACGCCTTTGCGGATAATTGCTGGGATGAAGAAGCGCTTAAGGAAATTGCTGAAAAATGCGCAGAAACCAAAGATGTCCGGGTGGGGTTGTATCTGATGAGGGAAGCGGGCAGCATCGCCGAAGAGCGGAGCTCGCGGAAAATTACTGCCGTGCATGTCGCAGAAGCGGTCAGGAAAGTGGACGATTTTCATATCAAGCCGAAAGAAGGATTAGATGAAGAGCTGAAATGCATCCTGAATTTAGTGCGCGATAATTCCGGAAAGAAGATAGGAGAGATTTTTGCGGCCTATGCTGAGGCCGGCGGTGAATTGAGCTATAAAAGTTTCCAAAGAAGGATCACCAAGCTGCGTGAAGCCAGGTTCATCAATGCGGAGAAAAGCGTCTCCGGAGAAGGGAACAGCACCATTCTGCATTACGATGCCGATAAGAAACTGACGGAATTCTGAGGGAAAGATTTAAAAATCCGCACCCAAGGATAAATATTCATGGAAGAATATAATTTACTTGTTTTGGAGGGGAAAGTTCCCCAAATAGCTATCTTGCAGACTGCCGCGTATAGGAGGATGATTAATAATAGGCCTGATTTGCGTCACGAGAATCTGGGAAATTTTTATTCAGAGGTTTCTTGCGAAAACTTAGCGAACAAGGTCGATGAAATTCTTAGCAGTATCAGCCGTGAGAAATTTTTCTGCACCGATGACTTGGCGGGAGATGTAGTCTGGAATCTGTTAGTTGAAATGGCCCCCCCGGGTCTCGGAGAACGGAGGGAAATTGCAGAAACTCCTTTTGCTCCTTCTCCAGATAATATGGATATAACTTATATCATTAAATACAATCACGGGGCAGGCGTTTATTGCCCGAGAATTTATTCTGAAGGAATAGATCCAACTTTTTCAAATGCGGCACTGTCCGTGTTCCTGCTACATGGATTATCTAATGATAAAGATGGTACTGCTATGAAATCTTTGGACTATTTTGTAAGTGATGTGCGGAAATGTCTTACAGAAGCCAGAAAGGAATTGGCTGGCATTACAAAATTTATAAAATCCCATAATAGGAATAAACCAGAATCTGAAGATGATGATGGATCATTGTATTTAGCATTATATGGTGAAATTATGGGTAAGATAACAGAAATTGCAGAGGATATAACAGAAAGTGCAAGAAAAATTTCGGAAAGATCAAATCATTAGGGGCGTAATCCTTACCCCCTATAATGCGCTTCTTTTTTCTCGGGTAATATTTATAAAAAACCCCCCTTACTCTTATATCCATGGAACGCCAAATAAAAGACCGAAACATATTAGACCTGTTCTGTGAAGAATTCTGTGCAATAGTGGAAAAACATTGCAGATATATAGTGGTTTCAGGATTTCTGGCCATAGCTTCCGGAAGAACCAGAGGAACAGAAGATATCGATATGATTATTGAAAGACTTAATTTTGATAAGTTCAAACTACTTTTAAAAGACTTAACAAAAAAAGGTTTTGTCTGTATGCAATCTCCTGATGCAGAAGAAGTTTATTCTTACCTAAAAGATAATATTTCGGTGCGTTTCACCCGGAAGGATAAAGAATTGCCAGAGATGGAAGTTAAGTTTGCAAAAGACTTTTTAGATGAATATCAACTTAAAAACAGGGTAAAATTGGAACTTACCGGTTTAAAGGTCTGGTTTAGTAACATTAATGTAAATATTGCATTCAAAGAGGAACTATTAAAAAGTCCAAAAGATTTGGAAGACGCAAGGCACTTACGGATAGTCTATGCCGAACAAATTAATGAAAAAGAGATACAATCCGTGAAATTGCTAATTAAGAGATTTCGCATATGAGGGAAGAACATATGGAACAAGTGGAACGCTGGGCGCATTTTGTTAAAGAAAATCCAGCCAAATGGAAGAAAAGCCACACCGAATTCATAAATGCGCTGTTTGAAAAGCATTATTCTTTTAGAAGTAAACTATTGCAAACGTCAAACGGCGGGGAAAAATTACAGAAACTTTACCATATTAAAAACAAAGAAGGATATAGCTGGCTAAAATAACTCACCCAATATAATGCGCTTCTTTCTTCTTAGCCTGCGCGCCTGCCAAGCTCTGCGGCAGTTCTTCCGGGTCCCAGTCAGCTGTTGTATGGAATAACAGATTTTCCATGGCGGGAATATTCTTGCTTATTTTCTTCAGGTTGATGCCCAGAGAAAATTTCTTTTCCAACAACTGCAGGATTTCTTTTGCTCCTTTTATGCCGAGATACAAGGGGTGGCCAAACGTTTCCGCCAAGAGAGAAACTCCTTTTACGCCGCGCCTTTTTCCCAATCCCAGTAAAATTCCCGAAACGCCGATGATGGGGCTTACCACCCCGAAGATATCTTCTTCTGCTAGCAGTCCCTTTTTTTTGTATTCTGCCAGTAATTTAGCGTCATTGGCGGTGCAGTACACTTTCGGCTTGTCTGGAATTTGCTGCAGCCCTATGCCGCCGGTGGTTATTACGTAGCAGCATTTGTGCTGCCGGGCAATTTTCAGCACTTCGTCACAAAATTCATAACAGCTTTCTTCGTCGATGGGCTGGATGTCTCCAACGAGAAACAATAAATCGTGCTTTTTAGTTCCTTTTCCAAACTGCTTGTAATATATTTCCAGCCGCGGCATATCCACTAAATTTTTGGAGTTTACGAAGACCGAGTGGGGAAAACGGCAAGAGAAAAAAGAGTATATTTTTTTCGCTTTCAATTCATTCACTAAAAAATCTACAGCAATTTTTCCAACGTTGCCGATGCCGGGAAGGCCTTCAATCAAAATCGGATTCTGCAGTTTAGGAATGGCCCGCGTTTCTGCAGTTACTTCCCATAGTTTATTCATAAAAGGACAAAGAATTGGTTGTTTATATAAGTTTTGGATTAGTTCTTTCTGTGATTGCTCTTTTTTATTCAAATCTTTTTCCGTTTCTTAAGCAGATATACGGCATCATTTTCACGCACTTTTTCGGATACTTTAACTGTAACAATAGTCCCTTTTTCTGCAGTGTCGCAGGAACCGTCATCAGATTTAATTTCCAACACCGTTTCTTCAACGTACCCGGTCGTTGGACCAGCAAACGCTATCACATCTCCGGTCCTGAATGGCGAAGATTCAACTTTTATTTCCGCCACTTTTTTCAAATTATAAAAATTTGATACTTTCCCTATTATTGCTTTTTCAACAGCGGCTTTGCTGCCATAAACATCACTACGGTCATGATGAGGATAATCCACAAAAAATCCTTTTGAGAATCCCTTGTTGTAAACCTGCTCCACTTGCTTCATTAATTTTTGGCACAATTCTTCTGTCCATTCTTTGTTTTCAATCGCCTGCAACGCTTCACGATATGCAGTAACTATCTTATACACATAATCGGGGCCGCGATTACGCCCCTCTATTTTCAAGCAATGCACGCCCAGAGACGCCAGTTCGGGCAGGATAGGCAAGGTGCAAAGATCTTTTGCACTCAACACAAAATTATTATCCAAGATTATTTTTTTTCCTTCTTCATCGGTCACAGTATATTCCCTTCTGCACGGCTGCAGGCATTCCCCCCTATTAGCAGACTTATTAAATAACTCATAACTCATGAAACATCTGCCGGATAAAGAGATGCATCTTGCTCCATGTACGAATATTTCTAATTCTAATCCGGTTTTTTTACCGATGTCAGCAATATCCTGCAAACTGCATTCTCTAGCAAGGACTATCCGCGTTACTCCAAATATTTTCCATAAATTTGCAGAAGAAGAATTACTGACTGATGCCTGGGTGCTGAGATGTACCGGGATTTCTAATTCACGGCATTTTTTAATCACCGCGAAGTCCCAGCAGATTACTGCATCGACGTTTGCATCTTTAAGCGCAGCAAGAATTTTATCCAGCGTTTCCAATTCATGTTCAAAAATAATGACATTAACCGTGCAGTATGCTTTTACTTCATGTTCATGGCAATAACTGATAACCTTAGAGATTTCTTCTTCAGAAAAATTCTGTGCTGCAACACGCATATTGAAACCGACAATGCCGAAGTAGATTGCATCTGCTCCTGCGTCTATCGCTGCGGTAAGCATACTCCAATTTCCGGCGGGTGCAAGTAATTCTATTTTAGGGACCATTTTAGTAAGACAATACTCTCAGAAACCACCATTTATCCGTTTTGAAGACCTTTTATAAATATTTGTTCTGAAATGTTCTTAATTTGTATGTTTAAGGGTAGAAGAAAAGTGCGGGGGACGTGACTTTCGTACCAATACCTAATCGTCGCGGTGGGTTACTGGTAACCCGCCCATGTCGCCTAAGATATTGGCATTCGAACACGCGTACTCACCGCGGATAAGGGGTATTACCCCTTATCAACCCCAAGCTACGCAAAGAAAGAATGCAGGGGACGTGATTTGAACACGCGCACCCACTAAGGGATTAGCCCCTCAAGCTAACGCATTTGACCAGACTCTGCCACCCCTGCATCAGCATATCAAAATTAGTTGATTATTTATTAACTTTTACCTTGCTGACGTGTTCATTCTTTTCTATAAAGAATCTCCACTGCAGATCCAAGGCATCCTTAATTCCGATGCGGGGACCCGCACTTATTTTTTGAATTTTAAAATCATCATCAAATACTGCCATCTCTTTTCCTAATTTTAATCCATTAAATTTCTTGTCGATCCCCAGCGCGGAACATAATTTTCCGGGGCCGGAACACAAATTATGCAAATCGCTTATTTTTCGATTCTTCTTCATGGATTTAACTCCCGACAGCGGTTCTGCCGCCCGGACCAAAACTGCACCGGCATCATTTTTATCAGTAGTAAAATTAAGGCACCAATACATGCCGTAAATCAAATAAACATACACCTGGCCGTAAGTATCAAACATCAATTTGCTTCGTTCAGTTCTGATATGCGCATGCGAAGCCGGATCTCTTCCGTACGCTTCTGTTTCCACTATGCGGGCTTGCATCCCATTGACATATATTATCTTGCCCAACAGTTCTTTAGCTACCGTAACTGTGTCGCGGGCAAAAAAAGAGTGCGGTAATTTTTTCATTAAAGCATTTAGAAAGCTGGAATAATAAAAATGTTCTTATTGAAAGTAGGAAGTATTTGATTTATATGCCTCCATCTCAAAGATGACTATGCTTTGCTCTTCCTCATCCTTTTTATCATCGTTATCTTCGGTTGAAGGTAAAGGTTCGTAATCATCTACGGGCAAATATAATGGTTCTGGCTGCCATTCTCTCTTTCTGCGCTCTTTTTCAAGAATAGACTTTATGATTAAATCGTCTAACATATAATATAATAATCAATCTAAACTATTTAATTCTCTGCATATAGAGACTATAGTTAATTTACAAATGTGCAAAGGCTAATCCTACCAAATAGCCGATAACTCCTGCTCCTAAGCCTATCAATACTACCTCCAGCCCGGATTTAAACCTGTTAAGTTTTGTGAATTTAGCTTTTGCCATGCCCATGCCGAACAAAGCGCAGATTGTCAATGCTGATGAAGTAATAGCAGCTGCATCAACGGACATAAAAACAAAGGGGGCAATGGGAAATGACGAACCAAATAAAAATGAAAAAAACATGCCGATTGCGTTCCTGACCGGAATTTCCAGCTTTTCCTTGGAGATGCCTACTTTTTTCTGGACCATGTAATTGCATACGAATTCCGGATGCCGATATTTTTTGGACTTCTTAAATAAGGCATCAACCTGTTTCTTATCAAGCCCTTCTTTGATGAAAGAAGAACGCATTTCTATATAACATTTCTTAGGATTATCAATCAGTTCATTTTTGGTTGATTCAATCTCATGTTCATATACTTCCCGCTGAGATTTAGAAGAGAGGTAACTTCCTGCAGACATCGAAAAAGCTCCGGCAAACATGCTTGCGGAACCAGCAAGGATGATAGCATACGCTTCACCATGTCCGATGTATACGCCTAATACCAACCCCAGATTAGACACCAAACCGTCTTCCATTCCGAACACGAAATCACGAATTACATCTTTCATGTCCGTTTGAATCATTTGCTCATCACTACGCCGCATTTGCCTGAAAGGCATTTCGCTTCACCTTGCCCGCAATCAATGCTTTCTGGCTCGCAAGACATGGTGCAAATGATGCCGCTGCAATCGGGCGCATTTAGTTTATTTACTGCATCCGTAGCATGACAGCATTGGGCGGGGACGCAATCGCTGTCAACAGAACATTGCAATTCCGCCGGTGCGCAGGAAATAACCGTAAGAAAGATAGCCAGAGCCATAAACATCATCACCATTCTTTTCATATACGTTCCTCTTTGTTTGATCACTTCAGGAAATTTTCTTGGTATTGGATCTGTGGGTTGATCTCTCCGCGGAGATTCTCACCCATAAGTTTTTCAATTTCCTTACGCGGGTAATTTGCAAGCAGCCATGACAATT
>CAYHXT010000013.1:0-19034 GCA_964360675.1 uncultured Methanosarcinales archaeon | reverse complement strand
GGACAAAAAAATTTCTTAGAAAATATAACTCAATTTATGAAACATAGCTTAATAAAAATGCTCAAGTAAAGAAAAATATTAAAAAATGGTTCTGGTTGGGTGCATCAGCTTTAATTATTTCTGCTATTTATGATTTTATTAAGTATATGATAACTTAGCCATAATCATTTTGCAGCGCTTTCTCACGGCTTATATCTTTCCATCGTCCGGGGAAAAGGGATGGCATCTTTCACCGTTTCCAATCCGCAGATCCAGGCAATCAGCCTTTCTACGCCCATGCCGAATCCGCCGTGAGGTACGCTGCCGTACCGCCTCGTGTCTAAATAAAATTCATAATGTTTTGGATTTTCTCCCTGCGCAACCAAGCGTTTCTTTATTTTTTCTAAATCATGTTCGCGATGGGAACCGCCGACAATCTCTCCGTAACCTTCCGGAGCCAACACGTCGCAGCCCTGCACGACTTTAGGATTCTTAGGATCTTCAGTCATATAAAATGCTTTCACGACTTTGGGATAATGAGTTACGATGACGGGAACATCATATAAGTGGGTTAATTTATCTTCTTCAATAGTGCGTAAATCTTTTCCCCATTGCACTTTCATCTTGCATTTCTTGTCTAAAATTTGTAACGCTTCATCATAAGTCATGCGCACAAATGGTTTTTTAACGGCAGGTTCCAGTTTTTTCAGATCCCGATTTAAAGATTTAAGTTCCGGTTCGTTTTTTTCCATGACTTTTTTCACTACATGCTTGATTAATCCTTCAGCATGATCCTGAATATCTTTGAATTCTGCCCAGGCCATTTCCATCTCCGCATGCCAATATTCGGTCAGATGCCGGGACGTTTTGCTTTTTTCCGCGCGGAAACTGGGAGAAATGGTGTAAATCTTTTCCAAGGCGAAAATAGCCGGTTCGGCATATAACTGCCAGGTTTGCCCGAGAAAAACATCTTTTTTGCCGAAGTAATCGACGCTGAATAATTCCGCGCCGCCCTCGCACTGCACTGCTTGAAATATCGGCGAATGATATTCGTAAAATCCATGGCTGCGGAAATATTCGTGAATCGCATTAAATATGGTGCTGCGAATTTTAAGCACGGCGATCATTTTCTGGCTGCGCAGCCAGAGATGGCGATTATCGGCTAAGAATTCAACTGATTGGCCCTTGGTGATTGGATAATTTTCGCTGGGACCGACTAATTCGTATTCTTTTACCAGGACTTCGTACCCGGTCGGAGCGCGCTCATCTTTTTTTATGTCGCCCGTTATCCTGATTGAAGCCTCAACCTGAAGATGATCTATTTCTGCCCATGTTGGCTCAAAATCTTCTTTTTTGAAAACACATTGTATGGTATTGCTGGAATCGCGCAATATTATAAATTTGAATTTGTTGCTGCCCCGCTCGCGGTGAACCCAGCCCCTAATTGAAACTTTGCCGGGACCTTTAGCAAAAGCATCCTGAATCGACAAGTATTGAGCCATAACTCACATAAATGGAAGGGGTATAAAAAGGTTTTTGTGCAAAGATACTGCCCGGCCTTTTAGGCCTTGCAGAAAAATTATTTTTAGGAAAAAAAATTTCTGAAAGAAAATTATTTAAATGAAACGATTTATTCAAGAAAATCATGGCCGCAAATATAAACTTAGAAGGAATTGTTCTTCATTCGCCAAACATTGATAAGTTAAGCGTATTTTACGAATCTTTGCTGGGCATTACTTTTAAAGAAAATATCAGCCAAAACAAAAGGCATTTTGTTGGAAAGCTTGATAATGGCCCCGTATTGTACTTATATCCTATACCTCCTGCCGAACAAAGCGTCCCGAACCAGCCGTACTCTGCACGGATAAGAGTAACTGATACTTTGAGTTTAGTTTTTCAAGTAGGAGATATAGATTCTGTTCTTCAAGCAATAGAAGCATACACCCACGGCAATGTTGAGAAACTTGTTTATGGTGTAGAAATACAGGATCCTGACGGGAGAGCTATTTACCTGCACGGGAGTAAGTAATTTGCTTTTTTAGTGTTTATTTCTACGTGTCAAAAAGAGAAATCGACCGCCACCAGTCAATAGACTGGTGGCACAAGAAATTAAACAAAGATTTAATTTCTGTGCAGAAATGAGATGGTCTTCTCATTTCTTGCATGCTCGCTCAAGAAAAGAAACAGCGATTTCTTTTCTGAGCTAAAATAAAGTCGTTGCTTTATTTTATGCTTTGCTCGGGTCGATTTCTTTTTGAGCACGCATGAAAGATACCATCTTTCAGCGCAGAAGGGAAAACTATCCCTTCTTGCGCCAGAATTCCACTAATTGATAAGTGGTTTGCTTGCAAACCACCATTCATTAGAACACTAAAAATTTACCTTGTAAATTTTGCTGTGCCAAAAATGCGAAGCATTTTTCAGCATGGTGGAATTCTCAGCGTTTAAACACATTCGCGCCCTAAACTTTCTGAACTGCTTCTTTATGGACGCTTACTGCCCTCCCTGAAGGGTCAGCCATCCCTTGAAAAGCTTTGCTCCAACGGTAGGCAGTAGGTGTAGAACAGGCAATGGACGGCCCGACTTCAACGGTCATAGCCGCATCTTTGCCCGGGAAGAATTCCTCAAAAATCATCCGGTAGAGATAAGCTTCTTTTGTCGCCGGAGGCTGGACCGGAAAACGCTCTGCGGCTTTAGCTATCATTTCATCCGATATTTTTTCTTCTGCATGAGCTTTCAGCGAATCTATCCAGCTGTAACCGACGCCATCTGAAAATTGTTCTTTTTGACGCCAAAGTATAGCCTCAGGCAGAAATCCATCAAACGCTTTCCGAAGGACGTATTTTTCCATTTTACCTGGACCGCACATTTTATCTTTGGGATCAAAATTCATGGCATAATCTAAAAAATCCTTGTCTAAAAATGGAACACGGGCTTCTACACCCCAAGCAGCCATGGATTTATTTGCCCGCAGACAATCGTATTTGCTTAGCTTTTGCAGCTTTCTAACGGTTTCTTCATGAAATTCTTCCGCATTGGGAGCCATATGGAAATATAAATAACCGCCAAAGACTTCATCTGCCCCCTCGCCTGAAAGGACCATCTTGATGCCGAGACTTTTAATTTTTCTGGCCATCAGATACATGGGGGTAGAAGCGCGGATGGAAGTTACATCATATGTTTCAATGTGATAAATGACGTCGCGCAGAGCGTCAATTCCCTGTTGAACTGTAAATTTTAATTCGTGGTGCACACTTCCGATATGTTCCGCTGCTTGGCGGGCAAATTTCAGGTCAGGCGATCCTTCCAATCCTATAGAGAAGGAATGTAAACGCGGCCACCAGGCCTCTTCTTTATCCCCTGATTCGATGCGTCTTCGGCTGAATTTTGCGGCGATAGCGGCGATCAGCGAAGAATCTAATCCTCCTGAGATTAAAACGCCATACGGAACATCGCACATCAATTGTTTCTTTACGGCCGTTTCTAATTCCTGGCGCAGTTTTGATAATGATACGGATTCGGTTGGAACTGTGACGGCCCACTCCGGCTTATACCATTTCACAAATTCTTTTTTACTGCCGAGATAATAATGGCCTGGCGGAAATTCCTGCAGTTTTTCACAATACGGTTCCAGCGCTTTCATCTCGCTGGCAACATGAAGCACGCCAGCAGAATCCCAGCCTATGTACAACGGCACAATGCCTATATGGTCGCGGGCAATGAAAAATTCTTTAGTTTCAGGATCATAGATGCAAAACGCAAAGATGCCGTCTATTTTAGATAAAAAATCAGGCCCTTGCTCATCGTAAAGATACAGCAGCACCTCGCAATCCGATTTTGTCTGCCACTGGTGTTCTTTATTCAACGAAGCGCGAAGCTGCTGGTGATCGTAAATTTCTCCATTGGCTATAAGGACTCGGTTCTTAACGGCATCGTGCAAGGGCTGCGCTCCATGTTCTACATCGACTATAGACAACCGCTCATGGGCCAGAAGGCAGAAGCCGTCGCTGTAAATACCGCTCCAGTCCGGCCCGCGATGACGTATAGATGAAGCCATCTTCAGAGCCTGGGAACGCCTTACTTCCGGATCTTTTTTTCCAAATATACCTATTATTCCGCACATGTTTTTTCCATAAGAAGAGCTGTTTTTAAATTTATTTGGAAATTGATAGAAAATAATGCAAATTTATCCTTTCATATAGGGTTCGCAGATTTTCCAAGCGAGATCCATCTTATCTCTGGCTTCATACATTTTTTCCGCAGCAGCGTATAACTCGGCCGCTAATTTTATCCTGCCGCGACTTTTATCAGCATCAGCTTGTCTTTTCAGATCATCAGCAAGCTTTTCTATGAAAGAAGAAACCTGATCGTAAGCCATACTGCCGACTGCCTGAGCTAATCGCTCCAGTGAATCTTCATAACCGTTTATGATTCTGGGATGATTTGCCATGGTTCAATCAAAGATTTAGCATTGCAGATTTACTGCTGCACCGTATACAATACCCTTCCCAAGTTATGAATCAGGCTGGTCATTCTCTGCAGTCTGGTCAGCACCCTATTAAAACCGGGAACTTTCTGTACATATTCTTCCATTGATTCCAATTCTTTGTCAAAATCTCGTTTCATTTCCGCAACTTTAAAAGCAAGCTCGACATCCTTGTTATATCCTGCTTTCATAGTGCTAAGATAGTATTCGTTCATCTTAGTGAGGTATTGCTGCAAAAGATTCTGTTGGGCGAGAGACAATTTTAATCCCCGGATATGGCGGGCGGTCCTCCTGATTTCATCAGCGATAGCTTCAATGTAAAAGCCGATGAAATGGACGCGCAGTAAATCCAAACCACTTAATTTGAAATTCCGCAGGGCTTTTATGGGGTTCTGCAGGTTATAAAGGATAGCCCTATACAACAGGAAATATAGCCGGTTTACATCATTATCGCGCTCATTTAAACTTTCATAATTGTCTTCTTCAAATACCTGCAGCGCTTCTTTCATCATGGTCCGGGTCACTAAGTCCATTTTCCGGATCAATTCTTCTACGGAAACAGAATCCATGTTAAGGAAATCTTTGGCTACGATGGTGTCAGAAGTTTGCTCCATTATTTCCAGAGCGATTAAGGACTGCACGATATGCTGCAGTTCTTTTACTTTATTTTTGATTTCTTTTCCTTTCAGGATGATACGTGGATAATTTTGGATATAAGTAGAACAGACTTCCCGTTCAATAGTAAAATCATTCTTGCCGTCAATATAGATTATTTTTTCACGTTCTTCAATTTTTTCATCACCGTTGTCTTTCTTAGTCAAAAGAAGGTTCGGACCGGTATCCTGGAGACATACCAGATCGCCTTTCTTAAGGCCGTTCTGGTTAATCCATACTTTAGGAATAGAAACGACAAAACTGCTTTTTCCAAAAGATATTAGTCTGCGGTATTCCATTTTGCCAACCTCCCGTTCATCGGCGCATTAATTGCATGTGTATTATTGGTACTATCAGCCGTATATATGTATTATAACTCCTGTATGTATAGATATATAGTATTACCAAAATGTATTTATATTTAAATGTTCTGTGAACAAAAGTGTGTGGTAAGGGCGTATTTATAAGAATGTAGTAAGAATGTATTTACTTGATTATGATAAGATTAATATAGTAAAATCAATATTTTAGGAGATATAATTATGAAATATATACACAACCTTAGTTCTTCTATGTTCTTATGCGTAGCGCTCTCCGGTTGTGCTTCTGCGGTCAAAGCTCCAGAAACAGCACGCAATGATATCCATGAGCAGTTCAGCGCAAGGACCATCGAAGATATTTTTTCTTATGCAGTAAAGATTGAGGTTATGGCTACAGTTAAAAAAGATGAGCCTGACGGACCAAGAGAAATAAAAATAAAGCGTTTTGTCGGAACGGGAATGCCTTTACCGGATAATTATGTTTTAACTGTCGCTCATGTTTTGCCGCCGCCAACGACTAAATATGTAAACTTGACTGCGATTAATACTCTGATGGCAGGAAATTATACGGCAAAGGTAATAAAAGTTGACTTAAAAAAAGAACTGGCTTTGCTGCAAGCGGAAAATTGCCCGAAAAAAGGATGTTTTGATTCTTACTTTGATGGAAAAATAGCTGCTGCAGCTAATATCGGTGAAGTGGTTGCGACAATCGGATACCCTAACGGAATGCAATTGTTTTCCAAAGGATTTATTTCCGGAAGAATGATATATAACAATCAAAAATATACGTTAATCAACAATGGTTCTACAACCGGGGGCAGTTCAGGAAGCCCCGTTTTTATATTTCAAAAAGGAGAACCTTTGTTAGGTGCTTTGATAGCCGGAGTATATGTTGATGAAAAGTTAAAAAATATTAACACCGTTTTAGTTACGCCGGTTGAGAATATCAGGGAATTCCTTACCGGTGTGAAGGGGCTGGAACAACAATTATACTAAAAATCAGAAGTTTTATCACGGGTTGAAAATATGAACGGATTGTCAGAAAAAATATTTTTTTCCGCACTAGCGCTTTTTACAGCTGGCTGTGCAAAAAATCCTTACACACAGGTACAGATAGCCTACGGGCGCGGAAAATATTATGATGAAATGGGGAAGATTGAGCTGGCCTGCCCGCGGATGCGCGGAGGCGGGGAAACACCAGCCGGAGAATACCGTATAGGGCTGGATGTTTGTTACGGCGAACTGCCAGACAAAAAATCGGAAAATACTTTTAGCACTGAAGTGCCAATTTTGGGAATCAAGAAAACCATTTCCGTGCACGGCAGAACCAAACAAACTATGACCAAGCTAAGCCCGATAGTGGAATACAAGTTAGGTTCATTGAAAGCTAATCTTCCGACTGATGTTCCGGCAGAGATAGGATTGCGCGTGCCAGGATACAAAGACGCCGAATTGTCGGTATGGGCAGGAACCGGTTATAATATTGATTTAATTGTCGGATTGACTGATTACAAGGCCGGATCGAATACGATGGGCGGTATTCCCAGCATAGATGCCGGCGGGCAGTTCTTCTGGGAATTGAGTCAGGAATTGCTGCTGCTGGGAAGATTTCCTCTCGGAACAAGCGCGCGGATAGATCATAACGGGGATGCGAATTTTTTCTTCTCCGGAGGTTATCGGATTTCGTGGTAAATTAATATCCTAAAATGGATATGGCAAAATAAATAAATTAATAAACAAGCGTTGATGATAACAAAAACACATGTTTTTGGGAAATAAGTGCCGGATATTATCAATAAAAAAATACGGGGTGCGTGATGAGGCAAGAAGAAGAAAGTACACTTGAAGGGAAAGTAGATTCAGATGAAAGAAAGTTCAGGGAATTATTGTACGGATCCAATCTTACCGACAGAAATTATCAGGATTTAATGCATCGCTTGCTCGGTCCGGAAAATGGAGAGCATCCAGCCCCCATAATCCATAAAATTCCTTCTAAACATACGCGTTTCCTGATCATCGGCGATCTCCACCTTAATGCCCGCGCGGAAGATGGAGGTTACGGATGTGATTTTGCCAAGTTGAAGAAAGTTCTCCATATCGCTAAAGAAGAAGGAGCTGAATTTGTAATTCAAACCGGTGATGTGACAGACGGGGAACATATGCGCCACCAACAAAAATACGGGTTGATGGTCCAGGGATTTGATAACGTAGTTGAATTCAGTGCAAATGTCTGGCCGGACTGCGGTTTGCCAACTTTTTTCATAGGTGGAAATCATGACGAAACTTACCTTAATTGGATGGGGGCAGATGTATGCAAGGCCATCGCTGAAAAAAGGCCGGATCTGCATTATTTAGGGATGAACGAAGGCAATGTTCCTCTTCAACCGCACTATCAAAAACTATTAATGAAAGCAGGAAATGAACAGGAACATAATAGATTATTAAAACAAATGCTGAAAGAGCGGGGGCCCAGCTGGATTAGGATACGTCATCCTTCAAAAGGAAGCGCCAAAGGACGTTCTTACCAGCCGCAGCAGCACGTAGAATCTTTGGAAGGGAAGTCCAAGCCCAACATATTAATAATAGGACATTATCATAAGATGGATTATTTGTTTAAAAGAAATGTACATGTTTTTCAAGCAGGGACTTTAGAAAAACAAAGCGGATGGATGAGAACTAAAGATCTGCAGGCGCACTTGGGAGGTATTTTTGTTGATGCTTATTTCAATGAAAACGGAACCATCATCCCCCTTTATCACGGGCGCTTAGAATATGAAGTTAACGGCTGTGAAGATTTTGGCATTTTAGGCAGCGGTAAAAAAGGTGGTAGAAAATGAATGATAAAAAAAGGGAGAAGCATCTGGAAAAGATTTTAAAAATTGCGAAAGAGAAACGTATGACCCCGCAGGAGCTGCTCAGGAATATAGATGCTGCGAAGCACCCTTCTGCCTATCCGGTCTGTGATTTATCTTCTCACGTGAAAAATAACGAGCTTACCATCGGCGTAGTTTCAGATACCTGCCTCAACAGCAGGTATGAACGATTGGATATACTTCACACCGCCTATAACCTTTTTGAACGGCTGAAAGTTCCATACGTCTTGCACTGCGGGAATATTACTGATGGTTATTTAAGGGGACCAACCCATGTCGAACATATTAAAAATCAAGGATACTATGAGATGTTAGCTTATATCGAAGAGATTTATCCTGATATAGGCGTTCCAACTTATTTCATCGGAGGAAGGAATGAGCGAACTTTTTTTAAGAGAGTTTTTGACAAACAGAAAACCAACGTCTGTAAAGACATTGAAGAATTAAGAGATGATTTGAAATTCTTAGGCTGGCATACCGCAAAAGTGCGGATTGCTTCAAATACAACTTTAGCCTTAGCAAGCCCTAAAAGCGGAAGCAGGAAACCATATACCGTCTCTCATCCGATCCAGAAAATTTTAGAAAGTTATGGCGGCGGAGAGAAGCCGGATGTACAGGTAGTTGGATATTATAATCAACGCTGGAGCGGAAAACATCTGGGGGTCCACGCCCTGATGATTGGAACGCTGCAGAACCAGCCTCCAGAGGGATACTCTGACGCTGAACCGGCCCATAATCTTGGAGCATTGGTGCTGAAGTTCAAATTCAAAAATGGCGCCCTTGAAAAAAATGGCCTGATTGAAGGAGAAATCCCCTTTTACGATTAAAGTTTAATGCCTTTAAGGCAAGGGACCATTAATGCTTTACGAAAGAATGAAAAGCTATTTTCGCGTGAGCGGCAGCTCGAAAATTAAAACTTTTACTAAATGTATTCTTTCCGCCCTCTTAGCTGCGGAAGTTGCTGCTTATATAACTTATTCCTGCGTAAAAAGCGAAGAAAAAACAGAAGATATTGCGGAAACCGAAGGCAGTTATATTTCGCAGGAAAAGATGCAAGAGATATATGATCCATGTGTTAGGGTAAATCTGCATTACACTTTAAAAAAAGATATTGATGGAACTGAAGAACAAATACATCCTTTTGGATCTGGAGTGCTGCTGGAAGATAGATTAACATGGGAGTTATATGTTCTTACTGCAAATCATGTAACTCCCAGCGACACTTATGAAAACAAGAGCGGAGAAAAATTTAAAGTGGTAGAAAGCAATATGGAAGTGGAATCTCTGGAAGCAAAAGTGATTAAAAAAGATGAAAAAGCAGACTTGGCTTTGTTGAAAATAGAAGTTCCTGCAGAATATGACACTAATAATTTCCGCCCTTATCTGGGAAAAATTGCCGGAGAATTAAATGAAAACGATTATCTTGTAGGAGCAGGCTATCCGGCCGGTAAAAAAAATTATTTTATCACGCGTGCTAAAGCCATCACCGAAAACAGCACCTTTATCGAAATGATAATGGTTGGGGGGAATTCTGGAGGCGGAACCTACCGGTTAAAAGACAAGCAATTGGAACTTGCGGGAGTAGTGCTGCAAACAAGTGAAATCTCTTCTTTAGCACAATTAAGAGAATTAATAGAAGGAACCCCGTTAGAAGACGATTATCTACAATGAGTTTTTGTATCGGCCCAGTCATATCTACTCCACAGTAGAAATGTTTATTATATCGCCATTACTTTAACTGATTCATGAGAGTTTTTTGTACAGGCATTTCAGGGACTGGAGCGACTGAGCATATTAAGAAAGTGGTCCAATATGGGCATTCTAAAGGAGAAGAGATTACTATGTTCAATGTGGGGCAGGAAGTTATTAAATTTTCCAAAGAATGCGGCGCTCCGATAACTCCCACCGGCGTTCTTGATTTGAATAAAAGCGCCCTGCGTTATCTTACCGGCGGAGCTTATAAGGAGATTGCCCGGCAGATAGGCGAATGTAAGCATTGCATCATTGATGGCCATCTGAATTTTCGCTGGCGTGGAACGATGATAGACGCGGCTACCCAAGACATAGTAAAATCGCTGGAACCAGAGATGTATGTGACCTTGATGGATTTAGTAAGGCCGATAGCAAAACGCCTTGAAAATGATACAAAACAGTGGAGATACGAATTCGAAAAAGGAAATTTAACTTTGGCAAATATTCTTGATTGGCAAAAAGTTGAAGTACAAACAACAAGCCAGTGGGCTGCTGCTCACAAAAAACCCATGTATGTGCTTCCGACCAATGATTCGGCGGACTCTTTATTTAAAATAACTACCTGCAAAAAAGTAGAGGTTGCCTATATCAGTTTCCCTATCAGCCATATTCGCAATGATCCTGAAAGCCAGCAAAAAATAGATCAGTTTGTAACTGAATTGAGACGTTTTAAGGATCTGGCGATCATATCGCCGCGAGCGTTGATGCTCCCAGAAAATCCTTCAGAGATAGAAAACCAATACACAGTCATGCAAGATTTGGAATGGTTTGTAGAAAAATCCACGGAGAGGATTTTTGTGTACTTCCCGAAAAAAGTTTATTCCCGCGGCGTGGATCACGAATCGATACGGGCAAAAGAGAGCTGCAAGGATGTGTGGTTCATCGCTCCCCCAGAGATGGATGATCCCTTCACCAACAGCACCATCCATCAGCGATTTTACAGTTCGGAAGAATGTATTGAAAAGATGCTGGAAAGCGGTATGGAACGGGAGCCATAGAATGTGGGTGGGCGCGTAAACAGAAAAGTCTTTAAACTTATAATCTTCTTTTCACCCATAATGGATTACCTGAAAAGAGGACTGCGACGCACTTTTGCTTCCATCAAGAATCACAAAGTTCTATTTGTAATTCTGGTTATGCTTCAGCTGTTGTTTTTAGTTTCTTTCCTTTCTGCGGCCATTTATTATCAGGTCAAGCTGATGGAAGACGCCAGCGGAATCATTGAACCGCTAGAAAAAGCCAATTATAATGCAGAGCAAATTCAGGGTGGAACGCCATTCACGGAAGATTTTCTCAGCGTTTTCAACAGTTATAATTCCATGGTGCAGAATTTCAAAGAGTTCATCGTAACCATATTGCTGCTTTTTTTCTTTGTGAATGGGACTATTTGGGTGCTGAGCCACTGGATTTTGGAAGAAAAAATACACTGGAAACAAAAACCGAAAAACGCATTCAGATTTTTTGTAAAGGTAGCAGTTTCAACCGTGGCGCTTTTCGGGCCGTTTTTAATCTTAGGATACATATTAGCGATGCAATTTATCCGCACCGCTGCGCTACTGGGAGAAATAACAGTGGTGATAGGCGCCATATTGGCATTTTCTCCGGTAGTTTACTACTTTTTATTAGTCGCTTTTGCCGCTGCGCACCATAAATCATGGAAAAGATTTGCACGTGATTTTTTTGCTATCTCTATACTGAAAATTAAATGGACGGCGGCAGTGTTCGGGATAAACGTTGCTTTAATGCTCGTAAACGTTGCGGCATTGTACGCAGCAGTGTGGTTTGGCCGGTCAGCAATTTTGTTATTCCTAGCCGGAATAATGCTGGTCATGAGCATGACGATGATGAGGATATTTTTTATTGCCTGCCTGCAGGAGATAGGACATGAAAACAGTAATAATTGATACCAATGCCTGGATGGCCATTGTTGAATTTAAGATGGATATCTTCGCTGCGCTGGAGCGCGATTGCGATTTTATATACAAAATCGCCGTGCTGCAGGGAACGATTGACGAATTGCGCAAAATTGTTTCGGAGCAGCGGGCAAAATTCAGGCAGGCAGCATTGTTGGCCTTAGGAATCATTGAAGTTAAAAAAGTGTGTATTATCCCCGAAAAAGGAAACGTAGATGATTTGTTGGCGCAACATTCTGCAGCCGGCGATTTAGTGCTTACACAAGACGCTCTATTGAAAAAAAGATTATTAAAACCTTATCTGACCATCAGGCAGAAGAGGATGATTATTATGATCCGATGAATGGTTTCAGATTGTAAAAGGCATATTTTAAATGAGATATTTTTAATAAACATTTATTTTCTACTGTTGAATATCAGAGAATAAACGTAAAGTATTTAAATTAAAGCTCTCCCCAACTTTAAAATAAATAATTAGGAGTTGATTTAAGAGGATTTTGAAAACCATTCAGAACTCTCTGAACATTAATTTCAAACAACCAGCGGGGTGCAGCTTAAATGATTCAGGTTAGCTTATTGGCGATTATAATCAGTTTTGTAGCTTTAGCTTACGCCGGATATCTTTCTTTTAAGATTATGAAAGTCAGTCCGGGAAATGAAAAGATGAAAGAGATTTCTAACGCCATCAAAGAAGGGGCAATGGCTTACATGGCCCGCCAATATAAGACCATTGCCGTATTTGCGATAATCATTTTCATCATCTTATGGATATTATTTAGTGCTCCGATAGCTTTAGGATTTTTATTAGGGGCAGTTCTTTCGGGGATTTCAGGTTATATTGGAATGAGCATCTCGGTCAGAGCCAATTCCCGAACCGCGGAAACCGCTAAACAAGGTTTGAAAGAAGCTTTAGACGTTGCTTTTAAGGGCGGTTCTGTCACCGGAATGGCGGTAGTCGGGCTTGCTTTGCTCGCTGTAAGCATATTTTATTCTTTTTATTCTGATCCCAAGATGTTAGTCGGGTTAGGGTTCGGCGCTTCATTGATTTCTTTATTTGCCAGAGTCGGGGGGGGAATTTTTACTAAAGCGGCGGATGTAGGAGCAGATTTAGTGGGGAAAATTGAAGCGGGAATCCCTGAAGATGATCCGCGAAATCCAGCAACAATTGCCGATAATGTTGGAGATAATGTTGGAGATTGCGCAGGCATGGGCGCTGATTTATATGAAACTTATGTGGTCACTTTATTAGCGGCAATGCTGTTAGGGATTATTCCCAGCGTCTCTGCCAGTTTTAATCAAGCGGTAGAATATCCTTTAATGCTGGGTAGTGTTGCCGTCATTGCTTCGATTATAGGAACATTTTTTGTTAAATTAGGAAAATCAGGAAACATCATGATGGCTATGTACAAAGGATTAATCGGGGCCGGCATTTTTTCCGCGGTTGGATTTTACGCCGTAACTTATTACACTAAAAATCCGATTAATTTGTTTTTAGCCGCAATTGTCGGTTTAGTAATTACTTTGTTAATCAATGTTATTACTGAATATTATACCAGCACAAAATATCGGCCTGTTAAAAAAATTGCTGAAGCTTCAAATACCGGGGCAGGAACAAATTTAATTACCGGTTTAGCCGTGGGCATGGAATCTACTTTGCTTCCGGTTTTGGTCATCTGCAGCGGGATTATCGCCGCTTATATGTTAGCTGGAATTTACGGGGTTGCGATTGCTGCCGTTGCGATGTTATCCTTGACTGGTGTTGTCATCGCTTTAGACAGTTACGGGCCGATTACCGATAATGCCGGCGGCATCGCTGAAATGGCCGGCTTAGATAAAAAAGTCAGAAACGTTACTGATGCTTTAGATGCAGTTGGAAACACCACCAAAGCCGTCACTAAAGGTTATGCCATTGGTTCTGCCGCTTTAGCTGCATTAGCTTTATTCGCTGCTTTTTCTCAGGAGATTACTGCAATCACCGGAACAGCAGTTAGCTTTTTATTAACTGATCCCGCAGTCTTGGTAGGATTGTTCATCGGAGCTTTATTGCCGTTTATCTTTTCATCTTTATGCATGACTGCGGTTGGAAGTTCAGCCCATGAAATAGTGATTGAAGTGCGCAGGCAATTCAAAGAGATCAAAGGGCTGATGGAAGGAAAAGCTAAGCCCGAATACGGAAAATGCGTTGATATCGTAACCAAAGCAGCTTTGAGAAACATGATTCTTCCTGCTTTGTTGGCTATCGCGGCCCCGCTTTTAGTCGGATTGTTATTGGGAATAAAAGCATTGGGCGGATTGTTGATGGGAGTTATATTAAGCGGCTTGATGATGGCTTTGTTCATGTCCAATGCCGGGGCAGCCTGGGATAACGCTAAGAAACTTATTGAGAAAGGATCAGGAAAAGGCTCTGAAGCTCACAAAGCAGCGGTGGTAGGAGATATCGTCGGAGACCCGTTCAAAGATACTGCCGGACCGGCTTTAAACGCCTTGATCAAAGTTATGAATACGTTCGCGATTGTCTTCGCGCCATTATTCGTGGCTTATGGATTAAATCTGTTTTAAAGTTTAAGATTTATAGTTTAATTTTAGGTAGTGCGAAGATTTGACTGATAAAACCATAGAAAATAAATACCAAATGAGGCATACCATCAGTCAAATATTGACATTACTTAATTTTATAATTATTTTAATTAGTTTAAATTATTTTTGAAGGTACGCTGCAAAAATTTTATCTGCAGCAGAAAACTCCGCTTTCCAAATGAAAGCGTCTGCTCCGGCATCTGTCCACTTTTTGTGGTAATTTTGGTCAGCAGACATACCTATAACGAACCTGGTTCCGGTTTTTTTCCTTCATCTGTAAACAAGCTGCATAACCTACAATGCCATCCATCTGCGTGTCCATCACTACTAAACTATATGGCTGCAGATGAACTTTTTCCAAAGCTTCTTCCCCGCTGCTTGCGCATTCAATCGAGACCGTGTAGCCTAAAGAAGAAAGCATATCTTCCAATAACATTCCAAATACATCTCTCATGTCTTGATTGTCGTCAACAAGCAGAATATTATTTATGGTCATGAGTTTTTAGATAAAGAAGCCCCTTTTAAAGATTTCCGGTTTATTTCTTCTATTTCTTTAATCCCAGCTTCTTGATCTTCCGATGCAAAGTTTCCGGGCGAAGGTTGATCTTTCGCGCCGTTTCGATTATTTTCCACCCATTATCTTTAAGAGCTTCCGATAAAAATTGCCTTTCAAATTCCAGTTCGGCTTGTTTCCAGGTCAGGTGAGAAACAGGGAGAAGTTTTGCGATGTTTTTTGATAAGGCCGGAACTTCCTGATAGATTTTTTCCATTTTCTGCGGCTGGATTATCTCTTTGTATTCATCTAAAGCAGAGCGAATGGTTTCCTGCACCAGATGTTCAGCATAATCTTTCATATCCAGGGATTCTTTCTTCAGCAACCCGACCGCGATGTCAAAATCTTTGATGGCGCGGTGAATGCTCCGCCGGTCCAAACCCAGGAATTTAGCCGACTGGGAAATATTGCCTTTATGTAGACGCAGTTGGCTCTTTAAGAATTCAGTTTTGAATTTTAATTTGGCATCATGGAACTGGCCAGCAGGCATATATAATTTCAATGGAAGGGGGCTTTGCAGCAGATCGGTGATGTCTGATTCCACCTTTGGAATGGTTAGGCCCCAGCTCTTATTCATGGTCTCTTCCAGCAGCACAGTTACTTTTTCCCTTAATTTTTCTTCCAGATTTTTCTTATTCATGTTTTGTCAGCAGCATGGTCCCAACCGGAAGACCATATAAAAACAGCAGCGCAGCGACCAGAGTTGCATCATCAAGCATAAAATAAACCATTAAGAAGAAGAAATAATGAAGCATATACGAAATGTTTTTTTTAAGTTTCATGTCTATAAAAAACAATGCGGTTAAAATAGCAGCAGCGACTGGAATTAAAAAAAGATGGGAGCTTTGATATAATAAAAAGATGATAACCGAAGAAATGGCTGCGAACAACAACCTCTGGAATAAGACAAAATATTTCTTCCCTTGGATAAATTCTTCCGGTGCGATGCGCGAAAGGGCAATCCCCACCAAAAGGCCCGATAATGAAATTCCGGCAACGGCTATTTTACTGAACAAGCTCATGTTTCAATTCCTCTTTAAAGCGCTGGATGAATCTATCCCAATCCTCTTTTTTAATGACCGCGCCGCAGGCGTTGGGGTGCCCGCCGCCGTAACCTTCTATGCCGACGAGAGCTTGCTCCATGGCGTCAATGATTTTAAACTGTGCGCGAAGGCTTGCTTTCATCTCACCCGATTTTTCCCTGGCGATAATTATTACTTTTTGCGGATTGAGAGCTGCAAGTTCATTTGCGATATTGGTGGTAAAAGACCATTGGGCAGAAGTGTAAGTAAATAAGATCATTTTACTCTTAGTGATTTTTTTCTTTGCCTGCTCGAGGATTTCTTCATATTTAGCGTTGATTTTCTCAAAGCGCCCAAATAAAAACTTTCCAGGCGTGGTTTCCTGATTGAATATTTCCCGCGGAGATTTTATTTTACTTAAAACTGAAATGGATTTTTTCACTTCGTGGTTGTGCCCTTTCTGGATAAAAAAAAACAGCTTGACTAACTTTCCTACCGGATGCTGGTACAAAGCAGCAGCCAGATCGCATTTTTCAGGGAGCAGGTCAGGATATTTGGCTATGAATTCGTCAATGAAATCCGGCATATGCCAATCTCCCAGACAGCCGGCGACGGCAATCCAAAGATCATTTTCATTTGAGGCAACCTGATAAGCCATGCGTGTAGTCGGCACATAAGCTTCTGGATCTCTCACCCGCGGATTAAAATAATGGATTTTTTTAACATCCTGCGGCGGATGGTGATCTATCCAGAAAATGGGCTGTTTTGCTTTATCTGCAAAATCCTGCTCCATAAGCGGGACATCCAATACGAAGATTTTATCCGGATTGATTTCCTCCACTTTCCGCAGGAACGAGGCATCTATTTTGGAAGTGGTAGAAACCCTCACCCCCTTGCCTTCGCGATGGATGCGGTAAAGCAAAAGAAAAGAAGCTAAACCGTCTGCATCCGAATCATAAAAAAATAAAGGATTCTTGGCATTACTTAATTCTTCCCGTAATAAAGCTATTTCTTTGGTGGTAAGCATAACTTAAGAATTGCCCAGTTGTTTTTAAAGGTTAAGGAGAAAAACCTAATCAGTTGGACGAAAACGGAACCCCGCAGTGTCAAAAAAATTTGCCTGCCGGCATCTAAATCTAGATCCGGTAATAGCTGATCGGCAGGCCATTGCCTAGATGGAATTTTCCAGTCATATAAGCATTGGCGCCCTGAGGACTAAAGCGTTTAATAAGCCGATACGTATTCATATCATACGTTTCCCCGATTTTTTCCGGTATGCTTTTTATCGGTATGATCATAGGCTCAGTCAACAACTTCGAAGAGACGCTTTCACCATTAGTTCTGTAGGTTTTTCCTTCCCGCAAAATCAATCTTTCCAGCGGCGCTGCGTTCTGCGCCTCTTCCTGCATCTGCCTTAGAGGGGTTATTGGATTTGGTTGTTCTTTCATATTTGATTGCATTTATATAGTCTTATAAACACTTTTAAGCTATTTAAGTACTTATTTAAAAATGTTACGTTATTTATTATGCGCGGATAAAACATTTTAAGAAATTATCTTTCAAAAACAGATGTGGTCTTCCCCTTCTTCAAAAGTGGTATTGCAGCCGGCGCAATATTCTCCGCGCTCTAATGATTTGCGGTAATGGTCGCAGTTTTCATCCGTACATGTTTTTTTACCCTGCTTATATTTCTCGACCATGGTCATAGAACCGCAGCTGCCAGCACAGATATAGCGAATTTGTCCCAATAACATCACCTCGCTAATATTAAACCCCGCCCTATTTATAAAATTATTTCCCAACTCAAAAGCGACAAATGAAATATAAAATTATTTGATAAGATTTTACACAATGGCCGGAATATTTTAAATAGTAGCGGTTATTTTAAATGTTTTATGGATCAAACAAGTGATTGTCTTTGGCACTAGTTCTTTTGTAGACATAACTAGGTTCAAAATTTCCGGAGAATTCTGGCGCTGGATAGTTGCCTAAATCTATTCAAATTAAAATAAAAATAATAATTGGGGGAATTTAGCATGATAAAAATGATTGAACTGAGAAAAGAACAGTACATAGTACCAGGAGATAGATATATGGTTTCACCAAGAGACCGCAAGGAAGTAGTATCTGGAAAGGTGATAGCAAGTAGAAAAGTAAGAGGGGATTATGCACATGCAGACTACAGCCTCACTGGAATCGTGAAAGGTACTGAGAGTGGACTGCTCGTGCTTAACCCAGCAACAATACGTAGCACTTATGCGGTAGATTTAGGACAGGTCTACGAAGTGACCATAGAGCTGGAAGAAGTAAAAATTCCAATAGAAAACATAGAAGACATTATTTGGGTGGAGAATGTAGAACGTGATAAGAATTGAACTAAAAAAGGCATTTTTTATTATTTTATTATTCCACAACATAACCATTATAAACCATGAATAAAATAATAAAAAATGCTATTGATATTTATAATACCATTATCCAAAGAAAATTATTGACCCGGTTAGAACATGCCGCTTATATGGGAAAGGAATTGTATAAGGTAGAACTGGTCTTGAAATACGGCAAGAAATACCGGCAGGAATTCTCCTTAAATTTCAAGGAAAAAGTGAAAGTAGAGGTAAGGAATAGTTAGTAAATGCGATTTTTCAAATTTAATTCAACGCCCCGTCGTTTGATTCTGGCAGCAATCAGTTTGGTGATGAGGGATATCCTTGCTACCGAAAACTGGTGGAATTTATTTCTGAAATTACTCACGGGGCCATAGAATCAAGGGATCATGTTCGTAATTTAGCGATATGCCCGAAATCTGCCATAACTTCGAGCAGAGTTTTAGACTGGATAAGAGAATACAAACTAAGATAAGTTTTATATATTAGGTTATATTTCTACCCCACAAGAGGTGATT
>CAYHXT010000012.1:0-19093 GCA_964360675.1 uncultured Methanosarcinales archaeon | reverse complement strand
TAATCCCGCGCCCAGTTCTTTGCATATGATCCTTAAGGGAGCGTTGCTTAAGCCAGACATGGGAGCGAGAAATGCTTTTGAACTGAATTTAGGTAGCATCTATAGAAAAATAAGCGGTTTGATTAAATAATTATGGTAGGGGAATGGCCGTTATAGGTTTAGAGAATAAATTACAAACCGGAAGAGCTTAAATAATCTAGATTCTTATTTTCTGTATATGGATAAGAAAGCGAAAGGCACCAGAGGGGAAAGAGAATTAGTAAAAGCATTCAATGAAAACGGCTGGGTGTGCATCCGCGTAGCCGGTTCTGGAAGCAGCAGATACCCTTCTCCGGACATATTGGCAGGCAACGCCATGCGCAGGGTGGCAATCGAATGCAAAGTTACGGCGGATAATAAAAAATACTTGTTGGAAGAAGAGGTCGAACAGTTACGGATATTTGCGAATAGATTTGGCGCTGAAGGATGGATCGGCTTAAGATTTCCTGGCGAACCGTGGTATTTTTTAATGTTAGAAGACCTTGAGCAGACCGGCAAATGCTGGGCGGTTTCTTTAGAATTGGCTAAGAGAAAAGGGCTGACCATGGAAGAGTTATTGGGCGTTTCTGAGTTGTGCAAAAAAGAGTAAAACTGAGGTTCAGGGCCCATTATCAACCGAAATATTTAAAAGTGTCACGACTAAAATATACTTAAAATAACAACTTAAGACGTTCTAAGTCAAAATGCGGCTCACCCAAAAGAAAATTGAAGAAATTATGCGTTCTGTTATAGGTGAAGACGGCTTGCCGCTAATTAATGAACTTTCTGGCCGGGAAAATGTTTCTGAATTTGAGCTTGGGGATATATTAAAGAAAGACATCAAAATCGTGCGGAAAATGCTTTATCTTCTTTACAATCATAATTTAGTAAGATTCATAAGAAAAAAAGACAAAATAAAAGGATGGTACATTTATTACTGGACCTTAATTCCTGAAAGCATCAAGTTCAGTTATATAAAACGAAAAAAAGAATTCTTAGCCAGACTGCAGCAACGGCTAGAAGAAGATAGCAGGGAATTGTTCTTCATATGCCCAAACAAGTGCGTCAGGCTGGACTTTGACCAGTCCATGGATTTTGAGTTTCGCTGCTCAGAATGCGGAGAATTGACTTCACAGGAAGATAACGCCGAAAGACTGAAAACCCTGCAGAAAAAAATTTCTGATTTGAAAACAGAGCTGGAAGAGCTGTTAGGAAAACGAAAGGTTAGGAAGAAGGTAGCGAGAATAAAGAAAAAACAAGTTAAATTAAGAAAACTGGAAAAAAGAAAAACCGGCAACACTTCCATTAAGAGAAAAACCAAAGCAAGCCCTAAAAAAACTGGAAAAAAGAAAAAGTAAATTCTACCTTTTCTTCCTGGAAAGAGCTTTATGGATGCTTACTTCTTCCTTGAGAACTTTAGAAGTTAACCGCTGAATGTTCATTTCCATGGACGTAACCCGGCGCTCTAATAGAATAAGAACGCGCAAGGAATAAACTATTGCCAGTAAAGTGCCGATAATAACCGCAAGTATAACTTGCTGCATTTCCAAACCCGCCATATTTAATACACCTCTTTTGATATATATAAGAATCAATATATTTTGGTATATAAATGTTGCGGTGTTTTAGGGCTAAATATTTATAAAATAACCGATGAATTACAGCTAAAATGAAAGATTATGAACAATTGCTTAAAAAAGCGCAGCAGGAACTTCCCGAGCTGGTCTTTGGCGGAGAAAGGTTCACTATTGATAAAATTCTTGGACACGTTGAAGGTAATAAAACTGTCTTAGCCAACCTTAAGAAAATTGCCAAAGACTTAGGAAGAGATGAAAAACACCTGTTGAAATACCTATTGCGGGAACTGGCCACCCCGGGAAAGTTTGAGAGAGACCGGGTAATTCTTGGAACTAAGGTTGCTGCTTCCATTATTAATAAAAAAATCAAGAAATACGCCAGCGAGTATGTATTCTGTTCCGAATGCAATAAGCCGGAAACAAAACTGGCGGAAGAGAAAGGGATAACTTATTTGCGATGCCAGGCATGTGGAGCTAAAAAGCCCGTCAAGAACATAGGCGTGTGAGATGGATTTCATTGTTTCGCGCAAAGAGAGCAAGCACGGATCGTTAGTAATAGTCACCGATAAGGATATTCTTGGTAAAGTCTTTGAAGAGAAAAAAAGGCAGCTGGATCTAACTAAAAAATTCTATCAAGGAGACTTGAAAAGTAAAGAAGAAACTAAAAAAATAATCATGGCTGCCAGGCACGTACATCTTACTGGAAAAGGAGCCGTCGCCATCGGCGTGGAGATGGAATTGGTCTATCCGGAGAAGATATTGTATGTGCAGAATGTACCCCATGCGGAAGTTACTGTCGAGAATTGATTTTCTTCCAGTCCATTACTGTTCCGCTGGGAATTCCGCTAAGTAATCCTTTAGCATATTCAAGAACGCGGGGATCTGTAATGCGTTTTTGCTCGAAAGTTTCTGGCTCCGGGAGGAGTGTGTTTTTCTGTGCGGAGATTGGAATCGCTTTCTGCGCACCGACATTTCCGGCGCTCCCACGACGCAAAGAATGTGAAGAGGCATCACATTCTTGCGCAGAAATCAAGTCGTTGCTTGATTTCTTGCGCACCCGACGAGCACGGCCGTCGATGCCGATAGGGTTGTCGTCGCAATTGAGGTTGAACCTATCTGTAGCGCTACTGAGCCAGACCGCCCTCTCTGGCGTTGATTTTCTGCCATCTGCTGACGGCGTCCAGATATACAGTCGTTTTCCGCTGAATTCCTGCAAGACATTTACTGCTTCTGGCATCCGGATGTTCAAAAGCAATTTGCATTACTTTCTGCCAGGCGTTATCCTTCACCAAATTATCCAAATAGCCGCTTCCTTCCGGAATAGCACACGGAATAACATGGGGTTTATTTCCGAAATGAATAATGGTATTATTGTTGTAATTATAACTGAACCGCGTGCCCGTGCACAAGCCGCTTCCTACCAAATCTTGCCGTATGCCGCTGGATGCAGGAGAATATTTCGGCAAACGGCCTCATAAACTTAAAAATGTTTATCAAAAAAAATACTATTTCAGGAGATCTACCCCATGAAAGCCCCTAATCCCACTTGCTTCTCTTTTTCTTTGCCGAATACCTGTTCTACCTGCGCTTCCACTAATTTTAGGGTCTGCTTGAGATAAGGAGAAAAATTATACTGGTCAGCTAACTTCAACGAAAGACCCAAATATTTGATTACAGAACCTTCAGTAACCGTGAATATCAGCCTTCCGCCGCATTGATGGCACTTGTTAATTAGCGGAGGACGCCGATATTTTTCGTTACATTTAACGCACCTAAATTGCTGCATGGAAAATTTACGCAGATTTCCTTTGATATCCCGCAAGAAATGTTTCTGGATTACCAGCTGGGCCACGTCGTCCACGTCCACAGCGCGAACTTTTCGGGCAATCTCCATCTGGCCTAATAGTTTTTCTTCCATGGAAGGCAGCGTCTTATAAGCAGAACACTGTACTCCGTGGTTAAAATTATCAACGGGATGAGTAAATCCATATCCCTCATACTGTTTTTCTGTCCCCAGGCGGTCAGCAAGCTGCTCTACTTTCTTTTGCCCGGGACCGTAACGAACCTCCCAAGGATTTTTCATTTCTAAACTGGCTTCATATAATTCCAAAGGATAATTCCACGCCACATCCATGCCGTGGACCTGATCGTCTACTTCAGTGGGATTTAAGAAAGCAGTTAATACCAGCGGCGCGTCCATGGTGGAACCGCGGGAATTAGGTAAAAACTGGCGGGAAAAATTAAGCAGCGCATCCATAAGCAATATCACTGCCGCTTCGTCACCGTCGCAATCGCGGCGCAGCCCGGCATGAAATGTCGGATGCGCTAACAGCCCCTGAGTTTCTGAAAAGCCGATAATTCTTCCCACCAACCCTGCAGAAATGTGCGGCGCCAGCCCGACAACCAGATGGCCGACTAAATCCTCTTCCCTCTGTACGTTGTAAAATGGTTCCAGGCCGTAAAACTTAACCAGCAACTCGTCTATAAACTGAGTTACTCTCATCAACACCTGGGGAGCTGACTCATCTAGGGAATTAAAGCCCGGCAAAATAAGGTCTTGCGGTTTCAACTCTATGATTTGGTCCTCGCCATTTAATTCCAGCCCGCAAATATCTTTAACATATCCTAATTCTTGTAATTTTTTAATCGAAGTCCCGATTTCCTTGGGCTTGAAGTGAGTTATGGGTAGTTCGGTGCAATCATAACGGGTCGTGCCTTCTTTATTCACATAAATGTCGTGCTTGGCGCGCAGTATCCCTTTGGCTAAATGCTCAACAACATGATTTTTATTGGATGTTCCCCTGACTCCTTTAATCAAATCGGCGTGGAGTTTTTCTCCCAGCCGCTCTTTCGCTTTGTTAAAATAATAATTGATATCCAAGGCAGTTGTTTTGTAAGTAAAAACCTTCCCGTGGCGGCAGGTTTCTTTGCTCAGATCGCCGCAGTAATGACAGTAATACCGCTGGATGCAAATATCTCCGCAATTTTCACAGGAACGGTATACCATATCTTTTTTACATCTTTCACAATGAAAAAAGGGGAAAGCGCTTTCTACTTTCCCCGCTTCCAGAGCTGCTTGAAAGCTGCGCAGCCGGTCACCGCTGTCACCGACTGGGAAAAGGACTTGGGGGCTTCCCGTAAGATGGCGCATTTTAGCTTTTTCTGGCCGGCCCATCCTTGCGCCGATAAATGTGCCTGCTTTGTCTCGGATTGAGACCGGGCTCAAGGAACTTATTACCTCCAAGCCGTCTTTACCGGCCACTTCTTCCGAAGACACATTAATCTTTTCCAAACTGCTTTGATCGATGAATCCGAAACTGCAACCTAAAATAATTGCTTCTTTGCGCTGTAATATGATATTCTCCTTGTTTATTGTTTCGTGGGGCACCCCCATAAAATCAAGAGTTTGCTTAGCATTCCTATGAAGCTCATTTTGCTTATAGTAAGGTAAAATTATCTTTTTTATTTCGCCCTGTTCGGTTTTGACTTTTCCTTCCTTTAACCATTGTAGCAGCAGCGTTAGGTCGTGGCCTGAAACCAGCTTCCAATAAAAAGTATAGTCGGGATGCAGAGGAACGCCAAGATTTTTGCTGATAGAGATCGCTTCTTCCCAGGAAGGAGATTCGGATAAGGGAACTGAAATAATGCGCCCCAATTTAAACAAATCTATTTCCAAAATTTTGGCAGGAGATTCCGCATCGCCCCCATATTTATCTTTTATGGCTTTTTCTACTTCCTGCGCCCACCATTCCGGGCAGTATCCCGCGGGAACCAAACTATGCCCGTTTTCAGAAAAATCCCCATAATTGAACATTATGTCCCCTAAAAATAATATTTCCTCCACCTCGCCGGCGTGCTGCCGCGCCTGCTCTTCCGTCTTTAGTTGAAGAACCGAACTGTTTTTCAACCTGACTATCGGCCCTTCTAAAACTTCACAAACGGTAACCGTAGCTCCTTTACCAGGGCGTTCCGTTTTCAGCTGCGTGCCTATGGCGATGTATTTATCCAATACCACTAATGTTGCTGGATGCGCTGCGGCAGCAGAAAAGCCGGATACTCTGGTGCGCCCATACCGCAATCTGAATCCACCGACGCCGAGAGGACGCGTAAGTATCGGTCTCCCGGCAACAATATCCATGATAAAAGTGTTGTTGGCTTTTACAACTTTTTTAGTTTCTTTTGCTTCGCCGGAATTTGATCTTTGCTGGGAATGGATTTTCTCTTTTAATTTTAAAAAATCGCCTAAAAAACCCCACTCTAAATCAAAATCTTTCCCCCACTTGGAAAGGCGCTTCCATATTTTAGGGGCTTTCTGGCACAGCCCTTCTGCTGTTACTAAGGCCATGCCGCCACGAATCAGATTAGTACTTATCCGTGGCAGGTCTTTATAGTTTGATACTTCTATTTCCTCTGTAGGATCGCCGTCAATCTCGATGGGGAGATGCGAAACCATGAATCTTATCTCCTCGTCTGAAGGATGATATTGAAGATTAGTAACCCTTTCGTGATAATCATGGATTTCAATTATATAACGATTGATTTCTTGCTCTGTGGGATCATAGAGAGCATATCCCATTTTCACCCGCACATAATCAGCAAGAATTACCGAAGTTGATGCTGCCGTCCCCCCGGCGCCACGAATAGGTCCAGCATATTGTAAAGAAAAGTATTCCCCTCCATCGCGCCGTTTTTTAATTTTTAATCCGATGAATCCTTCTAATGGAGCAGAAACTATTCCTAAGGTAAGATAAGCAAACCCCACCCTGATACCCACTTCCATCGCTTCGATCTTATCTTTAAAAGAACAATGAGTTTCTTTTGCTACCTCTTCCGCGATCTTAAATCCCACCCGCCAATCAAGCAAACCAAATTCTTTTTCTAATTCGGCGATGCGTTCGGTAATCCGGCTATTTGTTATTTGCGGAGCAACCACAGATACTAATCCTACCACCCGTTCCGCCATAGTCTTAGCTAAAGGAATGGGAACTTCTGACTCCGGATCCAAATTTTTTTTGCGCGCCGCTTCCGCTATCTGATAGCCTTTTTTTATCTCTCTCCCGATTTCTTCAAAATACCGCTGCATCTCAGGTGAAGCGTTCATTTTAGCCGAATCTCAATATTTTCATCTCTCTGGTTTTTAAATTCACCACCGGCACGCGGGCAGGTTCTGGCTGATGACCTAGTTTTTCCTGAAAGGCGGTCGTCCCCTGCCAACAGCTTCCACAGACAATAGTTACGCCCCGATAATTATCTACTTTTGAATAATGTATGTGCCCGCTGACAAAAAAATCAGGTATTTTCTTGATTATCAGCGGATCTTCTTTGTGCCCGGGATAGTAAGGCGTGGAACGAAATGACGGCGAAAGATGCCGACGCTTAAGTAAAAATTTCATGATTAAATCGGCACGGTGATATCCGCCATTGTTTCTTATCGATTCGACCTTGGCAACATAGTAATCAAAACTATATCCGTGATAAAGAAGGACATCAAACCCGGAAAATGTTTTGGTCTTCCCTATGTTCACCAGCGCCGGGTTGGTAACTAAAGTAACGTTGGGCAGAGTAAATAACGCCGGAGAAAAATTTTTATCAAATGAAGACTGCGGTTCGGCCAGATGCACCGCATCGTGGTTGCCAGGACAGATTATAATCTGCTTGTCTGCGGGAATTTGTTTTATCAGGCGGCAGAACTCTTCGTATTGAGCAACAATTTCCTTGATTTCCAGTTCCTCCTGCTGTGAAGGATAGATTCCCACGCCGTCAACCAGATCTCCGGCAATAATCACATATTTTACTTTGGAAGCCATGCTGCGTTGGGCAGGGCTGCCTAAATTGCCAGAAATCCAATGTAGGAACTTATCAAATTCTTCTTTTAGAAACAACTTAGAACCGACATGGACATCGGAAAGAAAAACCGCATACTCTTCCTTTTCTCCTTTTTTCAGTTGATTGGTAAGGGGAATGTCCGGCCAGATTACGTCTTCCACAAAAATTATTTTATCGCCAGAAATGCCTATTATTCCTACTACTTCGTCGAGAACAAGATCTTTTGCTTTGGCGTGCAACTCTTTTTTGTTTTGAGATACTACTGCTTTAATTCTACCGGTAGAATCTTCAATCGTTAACATAAGATTGCCATTTTTTGTCTCGCTGATGTCTTCTATAATACCAATTATGGAGATGCTTTCCTTCTCTTTTTTTCCCAGTATTCTGTTAATGGGCATAGTCGCAAGAAGCTCTTGGCGGTTACGTAAAATATTCTCTAAAAAACGGTACCGCGAAGAAAAGAAAGAAGTAAAATCTTTAACTTCGTATTTCCTTGGCTCGTTCTTGTAAGAAATAACTATTTGAACGTTGTCCGGAGAAAAAAATGCGGGAGCGGCTTCTATAGAAGATATTAATGATTCTTGCGGCGGGGCTTCCGCAACAGAAGAAGCAAAACTGAAATTAGTATCTTCATGGTCAGGAACGCAGGATTCCGTTTCCGTGCTGTGCAGCTGCTGATGCTGCTTCCCGGAGGAAATCTGATCCGGCAGCTTTAAACTTACCTCCTTGAAGCTTTGAAGCTGCGCCCGATATAATTCGTCGTCACGGTCTTTCTCGACGGCAACCCGATAGCCGTCAATCATATACCAATCAACAAGAATTTTTTGCTGGGCAACAATCTCAAGATAGTCGGTATTCAAAACCAGCAGGTCGCCTTCGTGTTCCAGCCGGCCTATTACAGAAGAATCTACTTTTTTTTCCAAGAGATCTCCGCTAATAAGAAGGCCGCGTTGAAACATATTCTCAATAAATTCTTTTTTGTTTTCCATGCGTAAAAAATTACTAAGTTTAAGTTAACTGGAGCGATTTTTCTAAAACCGCCTTGAGTTTGATTATGATATTCTCATCAAGAGAAAGGGAAACGTCGCGGGTGCGGCCGTAACGGCCCTTTGATATTATTTTTGCATTGATTATTCCCAACATGTCTAATTCGGCTAATATATCAGATATCCTGCGCTGAGTAAGCACATTTAATTTGGTCTGCCGGCAAAGATTGCTGTAAGCCTCGTATATCTCCCCTGTGAAAAAATTTTTTTTCTGTGAGGCAATAAGTAACGTCGCATACAGTACCGACTGAAACTGCTTGGGCTGATTGATGGTAGAACTTATTATTTTATCCGATTCTATTTTTTTCTCTGCTTCGTCAAGATGGCTTATTTTTACTGTAGAAGAACCGCTTCGTTCGGCTATTTCTCCAGCAATCCGCAATAAATCGATGGCGCGGCGGGCATCGCCGTGCTCGCGAGCCGAATAAGCCGCACATTTTTCTATTACCCCGTCCTGTACGGTTCCTTCCTTAAAAGCTTTTTCAGCCCTTTTCCTTAAAATTTCTTGTATTTGGATGGCATTATAAGCAGAAAAAATCACTTCTTCTTCTGAAAGGCTGCTTTTAACACGCGGATCAAGATTTTCAGCAAAAACCAAGTTGTTTGATATACCTATCAGACATATCTGTGATTTTTGCAGTTCCGTGTTAATTCTTGTTAAGTTATATAAAACTTCGTTGCCTATCTTCTTAGTCAATTGATCTATTTCATCTAACACTAATAAAACTATCTGCTTATGTTGATCCAATAACTTATAAAATATATTATAAACTTCGTCCGTGGGCAAGCCAGTAGAAGGAATTTCCTGGCCAAATTCCTTACAGAGCTGCGCTATAAGCCGATATTCTGTATCAGCTACCCGTTTTAACTTACAATTGATATAAATACATTTTAAAGGAAGACCGTTCTGCACAGCCACTTTGCTCATTGAAAGAAGGACATATCTTACTGATATTGTTTTTCCTGTTCCTGTTTTCCCGTAAATAAATAGATTGGAAGGTTTCTCCAAACGTAGAGCAGGAGCCAAGATATTAGCCATTTCCCCCATCTGTTCTTCTCGATAAAGAATCTCTTCTGGCACATAAGAAGGCAATAATGTTTCCCTATTTACAAAAAAAGATTCTTGTTTAAGGTAATTTTCAAAAAAATTCTTTATTTGTGCCATACCAACCCCTTTATTTCCTATGGAAAAGCTATTGTTTTATTAAAGCATATCTCTCTTTGGCCGTGTTAATAAATAATTGGTAGATAAGAGATATATTTATGATACTATATCTCTAATAGCTTATTTTGCAGATGAAAACTACGTAAAGGAACGTTTTTGTACAAGAAATAGACTTAATATAACAAGAAAAACAGATAATAATGTCTTTAATTAAGATTGCCCTTCAAATCTTGCTCTTGGAGTTAAATGCAATCGTATTGTTATCTTTTTTGTCGTTTTATAATCTTATTTTCCCGATGAATTGATAATTGCATTATTACTCTTATGGTATTACTCTTATCGTTTTGATTGATATAGTTCTTATTAGCCTCATATCATTTTCTCGTTTCTTCTCTTCTTTTTCTATTTATTATTAGTAACAGTGTCATACTATTACTACTACTATTACTATTATTACTATTATTATTATAATTATTATAATTATTATTATTATTATTATAAGGTATTGTTTTCAATATAGAAAGTTTCACATATCAAAAATACAAAAGATTTCATTTAACATTTTTGAAAAATATCAAGAAGTATTTAAATTACTTTTAACATATAACACAAACTTTGTTTTTTATGAAAAAAATCTTATATTAAGCTCATTCGTCTTATCAAGCAGCTATTTTCAGTCTTCAAGGCAGATTGTTATATTCATTATTACTTAGATATCATTTATTTTATTATTATTTGTTTTTTCCATAAGAAGCAAGGGGGTAAGCGGGTGCCAAGCTTTAGTCTTAAGAACGGCATTTTTAAAAATCAGTAATGTTTATATATGCTGCAGATAGATTAAAAAGAATGGTTTTGGAATCAGTATTCAATCCCTTTGTGTTCAAAAAGAAGCCTTGGGAAACATTTATTGTTGGTTTTGTTTATTCTATAGTAGCTTTATCCATCTCATATCTTGTTTTTAGGGAAGTAGCGGGGCTTCTTACGGTTTTTTTGGTAGTCATTGCAGTATTGCCAATGATGTATACAACCATAAAAAGCGAAGAAGAGCTTGATTTAAAATATCAAGGAGAATGGAAATTACTGCAGGAACACGCAAAAGTTATTTTTTTCCTGCTTTTTTTGTTTATGGGTATAACTACTGCTTTAGTGTTTTCGTACGTGGTTTTACCGCAAGAAGCAGTGCATGAAATCTTTGATTTACAAGAAAAAGCCATTGGCAACGTAAATAAATATGTGCAGGGAAATACCATAGAAGGAGTTGTGGTGCAAGGAACCATCACCGGCAATGTCACAAAATTTAACATTTTTGTTAAAATAATCATTAATAACCTTAAAGTTCTGTTTTTTTGTTTAGTCTTCTCTTTATTATACGGAACCGGAGCCATTTTTATTTTAACCTGGAATGCTTCAGTCATTGCTGCGGCAATAGGCAATCTAATAAAAAACAAGCTGGCTGAAACCGCATCCATGATGGGTGTCGGCTGGGCATCTTCGTATTTAGGTGTAGTTACTTTTAGTTTTTTCAAATATATGTTTCACGGGATATTAGAAATAACCGCTTATTTTATCATGGCGTTAGCTGGAGGAATCCTGTCCATGGCGATAATAAAAAAAGATATGGGTTCTGACAACGTAGTAACTGACGTTTTAGATTTAGTGTTAATAAGCCTTGGTTTTTTACTGATAGCAGGAATTGCAGAAGTATATATCGCTCCTTTACTTTTTAGATAAGTTGATCATAAGACCCGCACCTTTCCAGGAAGATTTTGAAAAACAGTTCCATTTTCTAACATTTTTTCTAAGAGTTCCTCGGTTTTTTTCAAAGGGGACTTTTCTAAAAGCTCTTCTATAAAAACTCCCTCCCCCCGATCTAAATTAGTTATGAGCTCAATTATTTTTTGAAAGGGAAGAGATACCGAAAAATCTCCCACATCTTCTTCGATTATCATCTCATCTTTTTCCGTTTTCACTTCCACCACAATATTTTTTCTTTCCGGTAGAATATTTTCCGGGGATGATTTTATTGTCTGTAATTCCTTGGCTCTTACTTTTAACCATAAACTATTTGTTTTTTTAACGATTTCCGGAAGGATATATTTTTCTTTTTGATATTCGCGGACTCTGCCCAAAATAAAAACCACCTCTCCGACTTCCAAATCAAGCAGGTTTTTATTTTCTTCAAAGAAACGAACCATGATTTTTTCAGTACCATCATCAATCAGAATATTATTTATCGTTCCCCGCAGTTCTTTATGCACGATGATGCCCAAAACATTCACGCGATAAATCTTCTGTTGATCCGCAGTTAAAATATAATGTGAGTTTTGATTATGTTCTTCCACATAATTGCTGTCTTCAATCTCCTTAATACTAATTTTTACGGCGGGATGGCGGTAAAAAGGTTTTGTTTCAGATTCCATCGTTTACATCCTCTTGTAAAATCCGGGTTTTGGTTGATACACATCACCTTCACGATTCAGCCGTTCAAGAATCTCTTCAGTTTTTTCCGGAGCAATATTTTTTTCCTTTGCAGCCTCTATAATATTTTCAACAGGTATAATTTTATCATTTAACTGCTGTTCTAAAGCAGAGATTATCTCCTTTATTACACTAATACTATTTCTTTGAGTAACCGTTATTTTACTTCCGCCCAAACGGTCTATGTCTATTTTTCCGGTTTCAGTATCCTTAGCGATTTGGTTAAGGCAGTAATCTATTAATTCTATGGCTTTTTGTGAATCTTTTTTAGTGACTACTTTTGCCAAACGGATTTTTGCCGAAGCTTCTGACAACCGCACCAAGGCTTCCAGCTGCCGCGCAGTGATAGGGATGCTCCTTATTCCGCTCTCTTGAATGCCGCCTGAACTGCGCATAGAGACATAATATTCTTTAATCTCTTGAATGGCCGCATCACCCATTTTCGGATGAACCTTATTACGTACGTAAGAGAAATATTTTTTAAGGAGTTCGGTAGAGATTTTTCCGACGGCCTTGGAGGGATCTTTATGAAATTCTAATATGAACGAGGCAGCAGTTTCATCTTTTTCTCGGTTAGGGAGATCTTTGACCGGGAATATCAAATCAAACCTATTAATTAGCGTGGGCTGGAGATTTATTTGGTTGGCGATAAGGTCGTAGGGATCAAAACGGCCGTGTTTTGGGTTTGCTGCAGCTAAAACGGTGGTTTCACAATGCAACGTCGCCTGGATATTGGCTTTTGCTATGCTGATAGTCTGCTGTTCTAAAGCTTCGTGGAGAGCAGAGGTATCTTCCTTTCCCATCTTGTCCAATTCGTCAATGATCGCAAATCCGCGGTTGGCCAAGACCAATGTACCTGCTTCTAAGGACCATCCGCCAAGAAATTCATCTTTAACTACCGAAGCGGTTAATCCTGCCCCAGTCGCTCCTTTTCCGCTGGTAAAACGCGCTTTAGGTGCAATCTGGGCAATTCTTTTCAGCAGCTGTGATTTTCCAGACCCGGGATCTCCGATAAGCAGCATATGCATATCGCCCCTGGTTACCACGCCGTCAGGGCGAACCTTTCGGCATCCGCCAGCGAGCTGGAGCACGATAGCTTCTTTTATTTTTTCGTGGCCGTAGATGGACGGCACCAGACTGTCGGCAAGAAGGCGCAGAGGATCCGGAGATTTTGAAATCTTGTAAATTTCCTCCATATCTTTTTCAGAAATCCGCATGTTTAAATTATCTTCTTGAAGAGGTTCTACTGAATTTGCTTCGACGATAAGCTCATATTTTGTAGATCTGCCGCCCGTGCGCAAAATTACCGGAACTTCAGTAACACAGCCGACCAGCTTGACTCTTGATCCCGGGCTTGATTTTCTTTCAGTCAACGGGGAAACCAAATCATCTTTAAGAAAAACATTGATTCTTTTCGGCTGAGTGCCGTCAAGTTCGTCCGGCGCTTCTTCCAACACCAGGCCTTGCCCATCAACCAATTCTTTAGAGATTTCTTTAAATTTTCCTTTCCGGCCGCACCCGCACCGCGTAGGCTCTTTATATTTATTGTCCAATTGAAGCATAGTGAGGATATTTCCACATGATGGGCATTCAAATTTTGCAGTGGTGACATGCGGGCGAACATCAGTTTTATTGCGAACAATACCGTCCAGCCAAATAAATTTACCGAGGTGTTTGCTGCGGATTTCGCTGATTAAAACTTTTTGAGAATCGGGGAGGTTTACTAAACGCACATTAAATTTAGTTATTTTTTTAGGCAGATCAAACTCTTTCACTGCAACTTCTGCGGCCTTCAATAGTTCTTCAGGGTCTTCAAGGATCTCTCCGGCAATTTCGGTGTTAAACTTTACTATCTCTGAGAAATCTAAAATCAGAAAAGATTCACCTTTACGAACGGCTTCCAGAAGCTGCGGATAGCAGTTTTGTTCAATAAATTCCCGGAAGATTTTAATTTGTTCATCTACTTCCATATTCTATGGCCCCCCCGTACCGGTTAACTATAAATTTTAACAAAACGACTATTTAAAGATTTATGTATTATAGAGAATTTCGAACGGTTTTTCAAGATCCTCCATACAAACAAGGGACATTAAATAAATCAAATGATAGATAAATTAAATCATCTCTTTTGCCGGGCAATTTAAGCTATTCTTAAGATTTTTCCAAAACCTTTTTGAGCTCTTCTATGAGCAAGTCAGTAGCTTGATTTACTGCCTGTTCTGTTTTTGTGCCGGTGCAAACAATCTTTCCGTTGCTGAACAGCAAGAAAGTGGCATTAGTTCCCTTTAATTTATGTACTAACCCGGGAAATTGTTCCGGTTCGTATTCAGTATTAGGCAGTTTTAGGCCCAAGACATTCAGGTTTAGGGCCATACCTATACTGCCGGAAGCAACGATGTTTTGAACGGTAATTACTGGTTTGATGGTAACATGAATATTTAATTTTTTGAGGCTTTTTATGATGCTTTGAATACTTAGGTCTACATCTTCCATAGTCCTAGCCCCGGTGCAAACAATTTTACCGCTGGAGAAAATAAGGGCAGAAGTTTTAGGTTCTTTTATGCGTAAAACCAAGCCAGGGAATTGTTCGGGATTATATTCGGTATTAGGAAGAGTAGCCGCCATTTTTTCCAAAGGAATGTCTTTTTCTAAGCTGCTGGAGATAACAATATTTACGATGGTTATTTCCTTTTTAGAACTCAATTCCTTTTTAGAACTTTTTTTTGCCATTTAATATCCCCCCAGGATTTATTTGATAAATTTATTCGATTAAACCAACAATCTAATCTCTTCTTAAATAAGGGCGCAGTATTTAAACATTCCCTTTATAAACTACAAAATTTAGCTTTTAAATGGGCGGTTTAGCATTTCTCATGGAGAATGGGGGATAGAACCTATTACAAGAGAAATGGGGGCGGGAGATAAGTTTTTAAAAAGGTCCCAAGTAAAGGCATTATGGCTTACGATACTATTCTTTTGCGGTACGGAGAAATCTTTCTCAAAGGCAAAAACAAATCTTTTTTTGAGCGGAAGCTGCTGCGTAACATCAAAGCCCTGGCCGGAATTAAGAATATTAAAAAGTTACAAAGCAGATTAGTAGCGGATTATTTTCCACAACACCGTAAATTAAGGGACATTTTTGGGCTGACTTCATATTCATTAGCGGCCCAGTCAGAAAAAGATCCGGAAAAAATTAAACATAAGGCATTAGAGATGCTGCAAGACAAAAAAGGAACTTTCCGGGTGGAAACAAAACGCGCCGATAAGAATTTTCCTTACATTTCGCCGGAATTTAATGCTCTAGTCGGGAAGCACATAGAGAAAGAATGCACAAATTTAGAATTTTCTTTAAAAAAACCCCATATCATTTTAAGCATAGAAATAAACGCGGATGGCGCCTATTTGTTTTTGGAAACTATTTCCTGCCGCGGCGGACTGCCAACGGGGGTGGAAGGCGCAGCCATGCTGTTGGTTGATGATAAAGCCAGCATGTTAGCGGGATTATTGTTTATGAAGCGCGGATGCAACATAGTTCCGGTAAGTTTTAGCGAAAAAGACCTTTCTTTATTGCAGAAGTTTAGTCCGTCCCTGCTCAAGCTTAAGATAGTGCGGAACTTTTCAGAGCTGGAAACTCTCGGGAGTAAATACGGTCTTTCTATCTTAGTGAGCGGGCAGCAGTTTAAACAGTATAAGAAATACGATGCTTCCCTGTTAGCAATGAGGCCGCTCATAAGTTATACCGATGCGGAAATAGAAGAAGCGTTACAGGAATATGCGGCTTAAAATATAGCTGGTTTTGAATTAAGTGTCAAAATCCACCATATAAAATTTGCGGCTTAATTTCCCACATATTTAGAGTAGATGCTTTGTGCTTCTTCTTCGCTATCAGCGGTTATCAAGGCCCTGCCATCTTTGAAAAGAAGGATGTTTTTGAACTGCAAGGCGCTGCCTTCGTCATGCACCGGCCCGATTTTTTCCCAGAGTTTTTTGACTTTTTCTAAATTAACTTTCGGCCCCAGAATCTGATATTTTCCGGCGGAACAAAAACGGACAGTTTTAGCATTGCTTTTTTTATTAAGATAAATGTAATTACCCGCACAGGCCGGGCAAAGTTCTCTTTTTTTTATCCTCAGGGCTTTTAATCGCTGGTTCCATATGTCATAATGGTAAAGCATGGGCTCTGTTTCCTTTTCCAAAAGAATTTTTAATGCCAGCGTCACCTGCAATGAAGCAATTGAAGCAGTAATGGTGTTCAAAACGCCAGCAATATCGCAGGTTTCTAAATTAGTTTCCTGCAGGAAGCAGGATAAGCAAGGGCCTTCCGGCAAGATAGGCATCACGCAGCCATAATTTTTTATGGCGGCGGCATAAATCCAGGGTATTTTTTCCTTTTTGCAATAGTCGTTTATTAAAAATCTCGTTTCCAAATTATCAGTGCAATCAAGAACCAGGTCCGCATTTCTAAGCAGGTTAACATTTTTGGAATCAAGATGAAGGAGATGAGATTCTAATTTTATTGACGAATTAATCTCTTTTAGTTTTTCTGCCGCAGTTACGGATTTGCTTTTACCGACATCCTTTTCCGTGAATAAAATTTGCCGCTGCAGATTTGATTCTTCCACTACGTCGCGGTCGATTAATTGCAGCGATCCAATCCCTGCCCGGGCCAGCAGTTCTGCAGCGACTGTGCCTATAGCGCCAAGCCCGATCACAGCTACTTTTTTACAGTTAAGTTTACTTTGGCCGTCCTCGCCGATTTCTTTCAGCAGCACTTGGCGCGAATATCTATGGTTCATTTTTTATGATCTCCTTCATTCGGCACGCCTGGCACGTTTCTTGATTTGACGCTTCCCCGCAGATTCCACAAGGCCGTACATTTTCAGCCGCTTTTTGTGTGTGTGCAGACGGCATTATTTCTTTAACTACGGAAGGCAGTGAATCTTTCTTATTTGTTTCCTGCAGCAAGGGCAGGATGTCGAGAAAAGAATTGACAATTCCCTGTTTAGTTCCTTTGTACTTATTCTCAAATTCATTAATCATTTCCTGGACCTGATGCCGGTATCCTTCCCGCGAATAAGGGCATTCCACAAACTGAATTTGGAATCCTTTCAATAAAGCATAGAGGCGCACTTCCTTTTCGGCGCAGAGGTAGAGCGGTTTTACCCTTTGCGTAAACAATTTATTTTCCCCGATGCCGGAAACAGGCCCTAATCGCGCTGCTAGTTTGGTATTAGCTTTAAAGATATTCATGACTATAGCCTGCGCTTCGTCATCTAAGTTATGTCCGGTAACCAGTTTGTCAGCGCCCAATTTCCGGGCATGTTTGTTCAACAGGTAGCGCCGCCATACGCCGCACACGTTGCAGGGCTTTTTATTTGCGTTCCGGTTAATGGCGGGATAAGCATGGTCAAGAGTTTTTCCCAGTTCTTCTCTGAAAGAAACGATATGCAGCGGAATAGAATGCTCATGGCAGAATTTTTTAAGGTCCACCAACGTTTTTTCACGATAATTTTTGATCCCCTCATCTACGGCGAGAGCAAAAAGGCGGTCCGTCGGGAGGCCGTTTTTTTCCAGATATTTTTTAGTGAGGTATAAAACCGTCAGAGAATCTTTTCCACCGGAAGCGGCAACACAGACTTTTTCATTCCGCCCCAACAGTTGAAAGCGGTTAATGGTTTTGAATACCTTGTCTTCAAAATAGTTTATGAAATGTTTTTTACATAAATTGCCGTGCTGGAGAGCAATTATCGCTTTATTATCACATTTGCTGCAGGCCATTTTATCCGCCCGAGATGACGCTTATGAATTCAATAAATTCATTCTCATTCAAAATTTCTTTTTCGGTAAGAACTTCGCTGTTTCTGGAAACAATAACCGTTTCGGGATTAAGATTTAAATGATTAAGAAGCTCTATAACGGTTTTTCCATCGAATTCAATTTCGGCAGTAGTCTGTTCTCTTTCGTTAAATATTTTCAGGCGCATTTTTACCTCCCAGCGCAAAAAATAAAACCACGATTTTATTTTTGCGCAAGAATAAAGCGTTTCACCTTTATTCTTTGCGTCTCTAAGTAAGGCGCGGGTTTAGTACGATTCATTTAGTTTAACCTTCATTTATAAATGTTTTCTCGGTAAAGTATATAAAGAAAATTCGGTTTGTTTTGCTTATGGAAGATTACGTGCTTATTAAAAAAAGCAAGGAAACACAGGAATTCGCGCAGAAGTTAGGTTTCAGTAAAGTATTCTTTTCAGAAGACTTTGTTTTACTCAAGGAAAAATCAAAAAAAGAGCTTTTAAAGAGGATTCAGGAAGCAAACCAGAGAAAACTTAAAACTATTTATGTGCCTGAATCAGAAGAAATGCTGCGGTTCGTGTTAGAAAAAAGCCCGGTCGACGCAGTATGCGGAGTAGAACTGATTCATCCCAAAGACAGCTTCCATTTTGTGCGGGGGGGATTAGACCAGGTGCTGTGCTCTATCGCTGCGGATAAGAACAAAACAATTCTGTTTTCATTTGCTGATGTGCTTAATTCTTCCGAAAGAGGAAAGTTATTAGCAAGAATGGTGTTCAATGTAAAATTATGCCGGAAGTATAAAGTAAGAATGCAGTTGGTTAGTTTTGCTTCTTCAGAGCTGGAGATGCGTTCCGCAAAAGATTTGGAAGCTTTCGGCAGAATCTTGGGCATGTAACGTTTCCGAAATATATTTCACAAGATTTATAAGGGGGCCTCTTTGCGCCGTTGATATGAGAAAAAATTTAAATCTTGCCAGCATCGTGACTTCGCTTACCATGGCAACTTCATTTACTGCCTGCGGCGAGGAACCGGACAATTATTACATCATTGGTGATGAAGGCGAAGAAACGTCATGCTACACAGCATGCGAGCGCTTATTCGACTGCGATCCCAAAGAAGGGCACACCACTGAAGAATGCGTTTCTGAATGTAAAAAATACGATTTTGTTTCTAAAGCTCCAGAATGGTTTG
>CAYHXT010000011.1:0-19135 GCA_964360675.1 uncultured Methanosarcinales archaeon | reverse complement strand
AAAACGAGATTTTGGCTAACGCCAAAGGCCTATTGCTCATAAAGAAACAGTGTCCTTTGCCAGGATATCCTTTGTCAGTTCTGCCTTCGCTTCTTCCCCTGATTTTACAGCCATAGTTTCCAATTTTTCCTTCAATTCAACAAAAGAATAATATCTGTGCGGAAAACTCTTATCCGGCTTCCCTTCCGGCATATCCGTTTTACTGATATAAATCAACGGCTTTTTATATTCTATCTTTTTCAGCAGCTGCAATTGTTTTTCCACTGAGTACCCTGACGTGCCGGAAAGATCAAAAACAAAAACAACCACGTCAGCCATTTCTTTAAGCACCAATTCTGCCTGTAATTCTATGTTATTCATTTTCTCCGGGCGCGCTAATGTTCCCGGGAGATCGAGCACCTGTACGGTAGTCTCTTCTGCTTTCATGTATCCGGCATTTATGCTGATAGTAGTGAAAGCGTATGCGGCGGTTTTTGCTTTGGTGCTGGTCAGCTTATTCAACAAGGTAGTTTTTCCCACGTTAGGAAATCCGTAGATGCATACGGTAAACATTTCCCGGACATCCGGATATTTTTTCATGATTCTTCTGCTTTCTTCCAGATATTTCAGATTTTCATCGATTTGTTTCAAAGTAGAAGCCACTCGCCCATAAAATTCCTTGGAGATACTTCGCATCCGCACCGGATCGGCAGCTTTGTTGATTTTGCGGATATATTCACGATGCAGTATCCGCAAACGCTGAGCCGCCCAATTGGCTGCCCCCAGTGATTTCTTCAGAGAACCGAAATCTAGGGTGAGTTTCATCAATTGGATATAAAATACCGGCAGCGCTTCCGTCTGCGGGAATTGAGTAAGAACATTATCTAACTTAGAAACGATGGTATCTTGGATTATGTCTAACTTGATGCTTTCTTTCTTTTTGATTATCTCCATCCAGCCCCCGGCAAGTTTTTTTTGCCCGACTTTCTCTCTCGCTTTGCGGAAAGCTGCATCTAACAAAACCTTGCTTGATTCCACCGGAAACAGTTTTTCAAAATTCATATTACTACAAAACCGACGCTGTATTTTAAATGTTTGTGGACTTATCGCTAGCTCTTATCTTGTAACTATCTGGAGATAGATTTATATAACGTAAAAGTCTTCTTTAACCGGAAAAAAGAGGTTCATAGATGGAAACTACCTTCATGGAAGTAGGCTTGGTTATAGGTCTTGCTACACTTATAAGCCTGTTATTCCGTTTCCTCAAGCAGCCGTTAATCATCGCCCACATCATAACCGGAATATTGGTTGGCCCTTCACTGCTTAATCTTATCACTTCCACTGAAACCATCACTTTATTTTCCCACATGGGCATATCTTTACTTTTATTTGTGGTAGGATTAAGTTTAAATCCAAAAATAATACGGGAAGTAGGCTTTGTTTCTGTGGTCACCGGAGTGGGCCAGGTTATTTTTACTACCACCATCGGCTTTTTTCTTTCTTTGGCTTTGGGATTCCCCGCTAAAACTGCCGCTTACATTGGCATCGCCCTTTCTTTCAGCAGCACCATAATTATCCTTAAATTATTATCAGATAAAAATGAGACGGACACGCTGTATGGGAAAATATCCATCGGATTCCTGCTGGTCCAAGACTTGATTGCTATCTGCATCCTAATTATTGTGTCTTCACTGAACGGCGGAATGAACGCAGAAATATTGGTTTTAGGAACGGTCCTTAAAGGAGCAGGACTTTTAATAGCCTTGCTGCTGGCGGGAGTATATGTCCTCCCGCACCTCACTAAAGTTGCCGCGAAAAACCAGGAGATGCTGCTATTGTTTTCCATAAGCTGGGCGTTTGCTCTCTCTTTATTGTTTTACAAAACCGGTTTTTCTTTGGAAATTGGTGCACTGATGGCCGGTATAACTTTATCGCTTTCACCTTACCGTTACGAAATCAGTTCAAAAATGAAACCTTTCCGCGATTTCTTCCTCGTCCTTTTTTTCATCATGCTCGGCTACCAAGTAACTTTCGTTGACCTGGCCCAGTATATTGTCCCAATCATACTTTTTTCACTGGTAGTGCTGATTGGAAATCCGCTTATCGTTCTTATCCTGATGGGCCTGATGGGGCATACCAAAAGGAACAGCTTTCTTGCCGGAATGACCGTTGCCCAGGTCAGCGAATTTTCGCATATTTTAGTCGCCTTGGGCGTTTCCATTGGGCATTTAGGCAAAGGCATCCTGTCTATCATCACGGCAGTAGCTCTGATAACCATTGCCATCTCCAGTTATTTGGTGTTGTATGCGGCAAAGATTTACCCCCACGTTTCAAAATATTTGGTTATATTCGAACGAAAAAAAGCCCGGACGACTATCCATTTAGGGCGGAAAAAATATGACATCATCTTGTTTGGCTGTGATCGGGTAGGTAACGATTTGATTACCCTATTCAGGAGAATGAAACAACATTTTGTAGTCATTGACCATAATCCAGAAATAGTTTCCGCTCTTACTAAAAAGAGAATTAACTGCATTTACGGCGATGCTTCCGAGATTGAACTGTTTGATCAGCTGCATCTACCTACTGTCAAGATGATTGTTTCCACCATCCCCGATTTTGATATTAATTCTGCCATCATCAGCAAAGTGCGGGAAGTGAACAGCTCTGCGGTATTGGTGGTAGTCTCTCCTAGAGCCGAAGAAGCGATGGACCTCTATGAGCTGGGAGCGACGTATGTCATATTGCCGCATCTTTTAGGAGGATATCATGCGTCCATGCTCATAGAAAAGCACGGGCTGGATTCTGATAAATTTCTGAAAGAGAAAATCAAGCACCTGAAACATCTGAAGATTGCAGCCGATGAAAAGAGAAGAACTTTTTCGGTAAGATATTAGTGATTGCTGAACGGTCAATCAAAATATTCTACGTCGCGAGAAGTGATGATTGTTTCTTTCTGGATTTTTATTTCTCTTGGTTTGGCCGGTTCTTTTTTAGGCGTTTCAGCATCATCCCTGCCTAAAATCTCTTCATAATTGGGCCGGGTTAATCCTTTCATCTCCATCCCTTTATGGTAACTGATATTTCCGCATTTGACACAGTTAAAATAGGGGCCGAACTTTCCGCTCCTGGTTTCCAGCCAGCTGCCGCAGGTGCATTTAATCTCTTCCATCTTTTGCTGGGTATGTATTCTGCAGACATCCAGGCCTTGTTCGTTTTTAGACGTAGCAATCTTCTCGCAGAATGGACAATAAGAAACTTTGTATTCCCCATACGTTTTCTTTCTGCGGAAATTTTTCATCGAAAAGAGAGAAACTAAAATGGTTTATAAAACATATTGATTTTTCGCCTAAAAATTTATATAAAGAGGATATTTTTAACTGTCATGGTAACAGAAACGGCCTCTATTCCAGTAGAAGAGTACAAATTATTAAAGAAAAAAGAAGTAGTAGCTGATGACATTATTCTCCAATTAGATGCAAGCTTAAATGCCATCGAAAAAGGAAAAGTAAAACGTGTCCGTTAGCAGATTAATGCTAAATACCTTTCTTTATTTAAGATGATATGATTGATTATCTTCTGTTGTTCTTTCTTAGTCCCAAATGCGAGAAGAATGGCTTTTTTAGTTTTTTCGTTGATTAGAAAATAAAGGCGTTTATTGTCAAGTTTCTTTTCCCGGAACCAATCATAACGGAGGGGCTTTCCAACAGTAAGGTTCTCAGCCAATTGAGTCTTTATTTTTTCAATCCATTCTTGTTCTTTTTTTTCTAAAGTAGCATAGACTTCCGAGAATGGCTCGGTTTCAAAAACTTCATTCATTATCGCAGCCAGCGAATTGATACTCCTTAAAGATTTCTATCTTCCACCATAATATACTCCTTCTATCACCACAATCAATAAAAAGCATTCCTTAACTGACTGAGTATGATTTTAGAAATTTTCATTGCTTTATTCCTGGGGATTTTTGTGGGCATTTTCACCGGCTTAGTCCCAGGAATCCACGTGAATTTAGTTTCCGTATTATTGATTTCTTCCTCGCCCATCCTTCTTACTTTCACTTCGCCCATAGTTCTGGCAGTTTTTATCATCAGCTTAGCTATCACCCACACTTTCCTCGACGCCATCCCCAGCATTTACTTGGGAGCGCCTACAGAAGCGCAGGCGTTGAATGTCCTTCCCGGGCATAGGCTGCTGCTCAAGGGGTTGGGGCATAACGCGATTATGTATACTGTCATAGGAGCTCTCGGCAGCTTACTGTTGAGCATCCTTTTATTTCCGCTTTTTATTTTCAGCATGGAAAAATTATCCCCTTTGGTCAGCGCAATCGTCGGCTATCTCCTAATCGGCATCATGGCTTACATGATTTTGAAAGACCGTGGTAAGAGATTGAAAGCTTTAGTGGTATTTTTGCTTTCGGGCGCATTAGGGCTGCTAGTTTTCAGCATTCCCAATCTGGAACAGCCCTTATTCCCTTTACTTTCCGGATTATTTGGTTTTTCTATCATCATAGAAAGCTTACGGCAGAAATCAATCATCCCCCAGCAGATCTCCAAACCATTATCTCTCTCTGCAAAGAATTTAACTAAATCTGTTTCTGCCGCTTCCGGCATGGGTTTCGTCGCCGCTTTTCTTCCCGGTTTCGGATCGGCGCAGGCCGCTATCATCGCCACCAACGCTGTCGGCGACATCGGCGATGAAGGATTTTTAACTTTGGTCGGCGGGATCAACACCGCTAACGTGGCCATCTCCATCGCTGCCGCCTACGTGTTAAACAAAGCCAGAAACGGAGCCATTGTAGCGGTGAATGAATTGCTTGGTGGCGTGGGATTTAAAGAGATGATCCTATTTGCGGGAGTTGCCTTGGCGGCGGGCGGAGCTGCTTCCTTGCTGACTATTTATTTGTCCAAAGTTTTCGCAAAGTATATCGTGAAAGTCAATTATACGAAATTATTGTTAAGTATTATTATTTTTATCACTTTGCTGACTTTCTACTTCGACAGCTTTATTGGATTGACAATACTATCCACTGCCACCGCAATAGGTTTGGCGACTTCATCCTTCGGCGTGGGGAAAAACCATCTGATGGGCTGTCTGATCCTGCCGGTGATATTTTACTTTGTGCTGTGAGATTGTGGTGATTGGATATAACCCCCTATAACTCAAGATTGTAAAATTTTGTAGTTATAGGTGTTATATTCTGAAAATTTCGATCACCACAGATAGATATATTGTCACCACTATTCTAAGGAAAATATCCACTGGACAACTGGACAACCTCGGCTTACATTTTTAAATCAAGTCAATCCTAAGAAAATAATGAATGTACGGGAAGCTATTGCTAAGAAAGCCATGTTACGGGGATTAAGCTACCAGACCATCAAAACTTACGCAAATGTAGTTGAAACATTTTTTCAAAGATACAGAAAAGATCCTTTCGAAGTCACCAAAAATGATGTAGAGAAACATTGCCTGATGCTCTTAGAAAATGGTTCTCCTGGAAATACTATAAATGTTCATCTTAATGCTTTAAAATTTTTCTACAAAGAGGTTTTAGGCAGAACACTTATGGTAGATATACGATATCTAAAAGTTCCTCAAAGATTACCCGAGTTTTTGACCCAAGAAGAAGTTAAACAATTGCTAAGCAATATTATTAACAAGAAGCATTTTCTAATGATAATTGTAATGTATTCTTCTGGAATGAGAGTCAGCGAGCTGCTTAACCTTAAAGTAAAAGACCTGCAATTGTCTGAGGGGTATGGTTGGATACGGGCAGGAAAAGGCAATAAGGATCGTGTTTTCATTGTTGCAGAGAAATTGCGTAGCGAACTAGAGCAATGGATTAATGGCTTAAATGCAGGGCAGTTCGTCTTTTCAAATAAAGGCAGAAGAATGAGTGCACAAACTGTAAGAGCGATACTCAAAAAAGCAACTAAGTTGAGCGGGATCATGAAGAACATTCATCCCCATACTTTACGACATTCTTTCTCAACACACTTATTAGAAAATGGATATGCTGTTACCGACCTGCAACCGCTTTTAGGACATAGCAAACTTGAAACTACTTTAGTATATACGCATCTCGCCAGACCAAAGTTACTTAATATAAAAAGCCCCTATGACTGCCTCTAAAACAGGCTTTACTTCCTCAATTCGCAAAAAGTGAAATCTATCACTTTCGCGCCCTAGAAGCTTTGCTTCTCAGGGCTTCCGCCAGCAATCCAGTCACATCAATCTTATTGGTCTTATGCTCAATGCAATTGGTCGTGATTATTTCTGTTACCCCCGCTCTTTTCATAATAGAAATGGCTTTTCCTACAAACAGCCCGTGCACGCCGATAGCGATTATTTTCCGAGCTCCCAACGCTTTAGCTTTTTTGGCCGCTTCAGCGATGGTGTGTCCAGTAGAAATGATGTCATCAACGATGACTACTTCTTTTCCTTTGATGTTAATTTTCTTAACCATCTTAGAAGTTACATGCTTGGAAGAATATCTTGTTTTCTTTAACACCGTCGATTCAACGCCCACTCGTTTGGCGATAGCTTCTGCCCATTGATACGATTCCCAGTCCGGGCCTATGATGACTGAATCGGGATGTTTCTTTTTTACGTATTTTGCGATGAGCTCATTCGCAGTTAAGTCTGCCGCTGAAATGGTAAATATATCTTTCAGCGATTTATATCGGTGCAGATGAGGATCTACAGTAATTATCTTATCTATGGAATTATTTAGCAATTTTGCCATGATGCGTGAAGAGATCGCTTCTCCGGGATGAAATCGTTTGTCCTGCCTCATATATGCTAAGTAAGGAGCGGCTAAGATCACTTTTTTGGCGCCTAAATCTTTAGCGGTTTCCGCAGCGAAAACTATATCAAACAAAGACATCTCCGGCCGGGGCTGGAATGATTGCACTATCACTACCGTTTTTCCTTTCACTTCAGCATTATATTTGAGATAAGTGTCTCCGTCAGGAAAGGCAGAAATGGTCAAAGGAGAATATTTTGCTTTAAGTTTCATAGCTAAAGATCTAGCTATCTTAACCGAATTCCCGCAGCTGGTGATTATTATTTTGATGCACCTCTTTTTAACGTTTGCATTTAAAAAGATGGTAAAAAGGACTTGTCCTTTGCTTACCTCTTTTACAGTTAGAAAGAGTTTTTGGTTTATAAAAGTAGCGAACGCTGAAAACAAACCTTTAATAACAATTAAATTATTCTTCATCAAATGAAAAAGAGCAGAATGTTGATATTTTTGCTTCTATTAATCTCTCTTCTGATTTCAAGTTGTACACCACCAACACCTATTCTGGTTGAAGAAACTGCGCCAGGAGAAACAGTTCCTACGCTGGAAGCTGAAGAAATATCAACTCCTCTTGAAGCAATTGCAGAAGTTCCAGTAGAAGCGGAATCTAAATCCGCCGAACCGGAATTTGGATTGATATATCCTAATCTTACTTACGATAACGCTTATAACGGTCCGCTTTTTGATACCTCTCTTCAAATAGGTTCGGGTGGAGATATGGACAAATATTTTGAAAATTTTGATAGGAATGGGATGAATTTTTTTATTGGATACTTTAAGATTGATTATCCCCCAGAACAGAATATTTTCATAAACAATAAAGGATTAGGCTATGCTTTATATGCCATACAAAAGCACCCTTATAGGATTATCCCTTATATTTCATTATCTAAAGATGCGGAAGAGGTGCCGGAAATTTTAGGGAGTGAGATGACTGGGCTATTACGCTCTAACCTTGACGCAGTGAGGGAAATCGCCGGCCAAGATTTCGTAAAAGGGTTTGGGGAACTTGAAGTGATGGATTACACTGGATATCGTGTTAATAGTAGAGAACTGATGGAGATTTATGATCTTGCAAAGGAAAAAAATATTTGGGTTATGTTTCACCCGAACGCGGGAGAAGTTAGCCGTGTGAAAGAAGTAATAGAAAAATATCCTGATATTAAATTCTTGATACATATGTTCCGCACTGATTTTAAAACGGATCGGGATGCTTATATTAATCTTATTAAGACCCATGATAACTTATTCTTTAGTGTAGATGTTGACCATATGATGTTCTTGCCGAAAGAGGGCGTCGGCATGCTTTACCAGTACGAAGAAAACCGGGTAAAAGATGCCGCTTTCTTCTTTGTGGCTGGGTTCAATGAAGTAGATGAAGTTTCGGCAAGATATTTATCGTTGGTTAACAGCGCAATAGTTGACTACAAACCGCTGATAGAAGCAGTACCTACTAAAGTGATGTGGGGAACGGAAATGGGGCCTAAATATAATTTTGAGCCGGAAGTTTATGATCTTATCATTAAATTTTCCCGGCTTTTCATCGGCAAGCTTGATCCAAAAAATCAGGAAGCATTTGCTTACAAAAATGCATTGCGGGTATTTGGATTAGGCGTGAAAATAGATTCCCCCTTGCCGATTACGGATGCTGCAGGATGGCCGGAATGCACGGCTAAACAATCAACTTCCTGTGAAGAGGAATCTGATTTTTGCGGTGAAGTTAATACGCCCGAAAATGAACTATGCATAGACAGATGCTTGTTCAAGCTTAAATGTTATACCGTTGAGGATTAAATCACGTTCTTGCAAAATCTTTATATAATCCCTTCTCTACCCCAAAATCATGGAACCGGAAGAATCATTCCACTGGACCGATGTGGCTGCTGACAGGATTATCGCGGAAAAAGGCGATAAGAAATCATATACTTTAGCCGCGGGGATAACTCCTTCCGGCACGGTGCATATAGGAAATTTCAGAGAAATAATCACGGTCGATTTAGTCCGAAGAGCGCTAGAAAAACGATGCAAGAAAGTGCGTTTCATTTATTCCTGGGATGATTTTGACGTATTCCGTAAAGTGCCTGCTAATATGCCTAAGCAGGATATTCTCAAAACATTCTTGCGCAAGCCCATTGTAGACACGCCAGATACTTTCGAATGTCACAAAAGTTACGCAGAACATAACGAAAAAGAAGTTGAAGAAACAATACATCAGGTCGGTATAAAACCAGAATTTCTGTATCAGGCAAAAAAATATCGTTCAGGAGAATATGCAGATGAGATTAAACGCGCTCTTGAAAATAATGAAACCATCAAAAAGATACTTGATCAATACCGCGAAAAGCCGTTGGAAGAAAACTGGCTCCCGATTTCCCTATTTTGTTCAGAATGCGGTAAAGATACCATTACTGACCTGCGCTGGTTAGGGAAATATAAAATAAGTTATGCCTGTGAATGCGGGCAGAAAGAAGAGCTTGATTTCAAGAAAAATCCACAGTTGGTAAAATTAAAATGGCGCGTTGACTGGCCCATGCGTTGGACATACGAAAAGGTAGACTTTGAACCGGGCGGAAAAGATCATTCCACTGTCGGCGGCAGCTATGATACCGGAAAACATATCTCCAAACAGGTGTGGAATTTTGATGCGCCCAGTTATGTAATGTATGATTTTGTTAGTTTAAAGGGAATGGACGGCAAAATGTCCAGCTCTAAAGGTGATGTGATTACATTGAAAGATGTTCTTCAAGTGTATGAACCTGAAGTTGCAAGATACCTTTTTTCAGGGACCAGGCCGAATAAGGAATTTGCCATAAGTTTTGATGCTGATGTATTAACTATCTACGAAGATTTCGACAAGGCCGAGAGGATCTATTTCGGCGTGGAAGAAGCACCGAATAAAAAATCTGAAAAATATAAGATTGCTTACGAATTGAGCCACATCGGCAGAATACCGGAAAAGATTCCTTATCAGCCGAAATTCCGCCATCTTACCACCCTGCTGCAGATCAATAATCTCAATGTAGACCGGATTGTCAGCCAGCTGAAAACAGAATTGAAAAATGAATATGATGAAAAACGTCTCCGCGCCAGAACAGAATGCGCTAAGAACTGGCTGCAGAAGCATGCGCCGGAAGAATTCCGTTTCACGGTGCAGGAAAAATATCCTATCAAGCTGAAAAAAGAAGAAAAAGAAATATTGCATGAACTGGCAGATAAATTGCTGGAACAGGACTGGACGGACGTGGATTTGCACGAAGAGATGTACCTGCTTTGCAAGAGACGCCATTTCCAGCCAAAAGATTTTTTTACTCTCACTTATAAAGTATTGATCAACAAAGAGCGCGGCCCGAGATTAGCTGCGTTCATCTTAGAAATTGGCAGAAAGAAAGTCGCCGGGCTGTTGAAGAACGCAGCAGGAGCAGCTTAAAAAGAGCGAGTGAACCATGAAAGAAAAGTTCGTTAATTTACAGGAAGCATTCCGCCAGATGCAAAAAAAGAAATTTTTTTCCTTGGACAAGGTATCTTTTTACCAAATCTTCCTTTTCTGGTTTTCACTTATTTTTCTGTTCGGGATGAGTTATTATTTCTTCTCTGGAAAACTAGGAGCCGACATAGTATATAGCATTACCGGAAATTCTGTTGAAAAATTAACCGATGCGATCTATTTTAGTTTTATCACCGCAACGTCTACCGGATTTGGAGATATTATCCCGGTGGGATTTTTCAAAATCACTGCTGTCATAGAAGTTACTCTCGGTCTTCTCCTGTTGGCATTAATAACGTCAAAATTAGTGTCTATCAAGCAAGATATTATTTTGGAAGAGATTTATGAGATCTCTTTTACTGAAAAAATCAACCGTATGCGGTCAAGTCTTCTGCTTTTCCGTCAGCATGCCAGCAGGATCATGACCCACTTGGAAACAAACACGGCCGATAAACGAGAGATTAATGACTTATACATCTACATCCACTCATTAGAAACAGTGCTGGAAGAGATGCTCCCATTGATTAACCCTGAAGAGAAAAACATTTTTACTAAAGAAATAGATCCCGTCAACACCGAACTTCTAGTAAACAGCATACAGCAATCTTTTGAACGATTGCAGGAATTGTTAGTAACCCTTTCCAACACCAAATTGGATTGGAAGCGGCCGGTAACTGTCGCAGTTATAAACCGCTGTGTTTCTATCAATAAAAACATGTACAAGTTTTTAAAAAATTCTCCGAGAAAAAAGACCGTGTTTGCAGAAACCAAAGCCGATAACGACCGGATTATTGCTGATATTGAGAAACTGCTTATTTCAGATAATAAAGAAGTAAATATGTAAAAAAATATAAAACAAATAAAAATTTATGGCAGTTTAAGATATTGGAGGTCAGTTGCGCCTTCTTTAAAATTAAGGTTGATGTTCTCAGCACACTTATTCAGTTCAGAATAACTTAAACTGATTTCCTCGCCCGCAAGCGCCAGATCAGCCAAATCAAGAACTTCATGGACCGTTTTATTTTCACATGATCCTTTAACTACCAGCAAATCTCCCAACATATCCCCGCATGCTTCACCGCTGATTATCACGTTAAGCTTCAATGCCAATGTTTGTCCGGCTAAAACTCCCGCAGGCGTAGTAAGGGGATTAGTATATTGTCCCTGCAAAGGCCCCGGAGTTCCGCCCGCCGGTAAAAATCCAGTAACCGCGTCGACCGTAGTAAAACCTGCATAATCTGCATTCTTGTCGCCGATGAGAAGTTCTCCAGAATTTAATATTCCTGCAATCAATCCCGCTGCGTTATGCTGCCATCCCCCCTGAGAATAAGTTGCAAATTTTCCGAGGAGATTTCCACAATCTTCCGATCCACCGGAACCGCCTTGATTATAACTTCCTCCGGTATAACTTCCCCCGGCATTGCTTCCTCCGGTTTCAGTCGAACCGCCATTACCTCCATAACCGCCCAGCGCTCCGCCGACAGAGTGTTCTCCGCCGAAGCCGCCATTCCCCCCGGTACTCTGCGTAGTATCTGCTCCTGCGCCAGCGCTTCCGGAAGAAGCGCCTACAGGACTGACTTCCTGCTCTAAGCTACAGGCAGTGATGCCCAACAATAAAACTATCTGTTTATAATTTTTCATGATATATTCCCCCGCATAATTTTATAGATATTAAAATGGTGTGGACGGCAGGATTCGGACCTGCGTAGGCACTAAGCCAATGGGTGTCCTCAGCAGAATATCTCAAAAAATAAGAGGTTTTCGCCGCCTAAGCCCATCCCGTTTTGTCTGAAATTGAAGATTTCTAACTTTTGAAAATCCTCGATTTTCAATTGACCGCTCCGGCACGTCCACATTTGAAAGTAAAATATGATGATCCCTTTAAAAAGATATCTATTGGAGTTCTGCTATTTTTATATTCGCAATGCGCCCTAATTGCAGTGATTATCATTTGGAGGGGTTTGTTTTACCATACGGTTGCATAGTATTTTTGTGCCATTTCCTTTTCGAAAAACACTTCTAAAATAAAACTTGCCAGAAATTATTAAAAAAAGGTTTAAAGCTGCAACGTTTTTCTTTTTCTGTTATGATAAATCCAATAAAGTCCCAAGTATATTATTGTAGTCAGGAGAGCAATGATATATTTTATCATTAAAGGCGGTTGGTAAATCAAGAAAGCATAAACCAGAGCTATAATATTTGCTACAAAGTAAATGATGAAAAGAAGTAAACTTACTCCGCTCGTATCTTTTAGCTTGATAGTTTTTATCATTTGCGGGATTATCATTATCGAAAATAAGAATGTGGCTATCCAACCCAACATCTGTGCTAATTCCATAAACTGCTTGAAAGGAAATTTTTCATTATAAATGTAATGAATTTTTATTCCATAATCTCCATAATTATTAAAAGTGACAAGGCTCTTTTCTCTTTATGCACATCAAACGCGTCAAGTACAAAGATATTGAAGAGATCCCCCGGCTGAAAATTAACAAATCGTTCAAGATGGATTTCCAAGGCAGTTCTCCCGCTCCGTTTATCGGCCGCTTCGGGTATCCGCATGTCAATATAGGTGTCTTGAGCCCGCAATTTTCCGGCGACACTTCATACTATGACTCCCCGCGCTTGTGGAGCAAAGGAAATTTTGCCGTCGGGCAGGTAGCGAGTATGCGCTATGATTTAGTGAATTCCCGCAGCCAGGCACACATTAAAGATATCCGGAACGGAGGAAAGTTTTTAGAGATAGTACGGGAAGTAGGCATGGCCAGGAAGGCTGTAGAATTAGAAATCAATCTGAAACAGGCGCCGCAGATGCAATTGAAATCTGAACGGGAAATAATGCCTTTCGGCCCGCAGGCGATGATTAAGAATGCCCGTATCACCGCCAATACCGTCGTTGACCGCAGAATAGAGCAGGTAGTTTCCGATACCGACCTGAAAGCAGCTCCCGCCATCGTCAGCCTTTATCAGAAAGGATTTGAAGAAAGTTCCCTTAACAAATTGTTATCTGTAGGAAATATCGGCCTGAAAGAGCACAGAAGATTAGTGCCTACCCGCTGGAGCATCACTGCGGTTGACGACACCATCGGGAAACAATTGATTGCAGAAATCAAAGAATTTTCTGGGGGAGAATACTGCGCCCATTTCGGAGGCGGGTGGGGGAATTATTATTTACTGCTTTTCTTTCCTGAAGTGTGGAGTTTTGAATTGTTTGAAACATATTTAACTGATTCGGTCAATCCTTGGTCGAAAAATGGTTACATATATTCAACAGATTATGAAAGTTACGAAGGCCGGAAAGAATACGCAGAAGAGACTGCCGGCGGATATTACGCCTGCCGCCTGCCGGTATTAGAAAAAATGAAAGAACTGAAACGGCAGGGAAGCTGCCTGGCTTTAAGGTTCATCACCCCCGAATATAATGCCCCTTTAGGCGTGTGGGTCTGTCGTGAAGCTGCCAGGAAAAGTTTGCAGGAGAAACCTATTGCTTTTGCTGACCAAAGTTTGATGATGAAGTATGCGGAAGAATTGATTAAACGAAAGTTTGGGTTTGACATCAATCTGCTGCTGAAAGAAAGCAGACTGCTGAAGAATAAAAAAGAGCAGAAAAAGCTGTTTGAATTTTCTAAGTAGATAACGGGGGCTTGTAGAAGATCTTGTTAGGTTCTTGTCAGCAGCCGCATGGCCTTGCCAACAGCAACCTTTAAATATCACTTTATTTTTTAACAGCACCATGGTTCAAGCTGGCATTGTACAACGAAGTATTATCCAACGAAGTGCTGGTTTTTTCTCTGCATCTATTTATTATTTTAGCTGTTAAACGGATTCGCAGCCAATTTTATGCGGATCCGTGAAAAGATGCAGATAAATCCATGGAAGTTTATCGGAGAAATGAAGAAATGTTAAGGCGGGAAAAAAGCGCCGCATCGGCGCAGACAGGACCAAAAGACGCAAGGACAGAATCAGAAGAATATCGTCTGGTAGCAAGAGAATATTCCGCAAAATATCGTGGAAATCTGGAAACGAGCAGGTTTACTATCCGCGGAGTGGAAATAGGGACAGATAAACCGCTCATCATCGCCGGACCATGTGCAGTCCATTCGTACGAGCAAACCATAGAGATTGCCAAAAGCGTAAAGGAATCGGGCGCGGATATGCTGAGAGGCGGCGCATATAAGCCCAGGACTTCGCCCTATTCATTCCAGGGGTTAGGCATTGAAGGCCTGAAAATTCTGGCAAAAACGCGGGAAATTACAAAATTACCCATTGTTACCGAAGTAATGGATCAATTTAAAGTAGAAGAGGTCGGAGATTATGCCGATGTAATGCAGATCGGAGCTAGAAACATGCAGAATTTTGCTCTTTTGCGTGATGTCGGACGATATGCCGCCGAACATGAAAAGGGAGTCCTGCTGAAAACAGGATCTCTGCCCAAACTTATGGAAGTGCTGTGCGCCGTCGAATACATCGCCCTGGAAGGAGCAGAAAAGATAATCATCTGCGAAAGGGGGATAAATAATTCTGACAACTGCATGAGAAATACTCCGCGCCCAAATTTTTTAATGGAATTGCGCAAAGCAACTTATCTGCCGGTCATCGGCGATCCCAGCCATTCCACCGGAAAACGGGACCTGGTTCCGCAGATAGCCGTAGAATATCTTAACGCAGCAGCTAACGGTTTGCTTATTGATGTAATAAGAGATGACGAAAACAGCAGAATAAACGGCATTAAAGTATGCGACTATGAGCAGGGGCTGAGAACTTCAGATTTTAAAAGATTCATGGAAGAAATAAAAAATCGTAAGGTTCCGCAAAAATGGTTTTAGAAAAAATAAGAGATTTAGAAAAGATGAGAAAAAATATTGATGCTGTTGATGCACAGCTGGTGCAGTTATTGGCTCAGCGATTGAATATCAGCAGAGAAATCGCTGAATATAAAAAGCAAAACGATATTCCTCCCAAAGATAAAAAACGGGAACAAGTAATAATTGAAGACCGAACGGCAAAGTTTAAGGAACTTGGAATTGACGACGAAAGATTCGTGGCCGAACTATTTGGATTGATCCTGCGCAAATCAAGAGAGATCCAGCGATGAAAACAGCTAAACCGCAAACCATTTCTATAATCGGCGGAAGAGGGAAAATGGGCTCCATTTTTGCGGAAGGTTTCATTGAAGAAGGATATACGGTTTTAGTTTCAAATGCAAACTGCACTAATAATATAGAACTTGCAGAAAAAGGAGATGTAATCATTGTTTCGGTTCCCTTAAAAAAAACAAAAGAAGTGATAAAACAAATCGGCTCCCACATCAGGAAAGAAGCCCTGCTCACCGATTTTGCTTCAGTAAAAATAAAACCGGTAGCTGCAATGATCAAATACTCGCAGGCAGAAATTATTGGCGGCCATCCGCTTTTTGGGCCGGATGCCGAGCTGTATGGCCAAAATATGATCCTGTGCCCGGCAAGAGGGGACGAATATATTTCCTGGTATAAAACGGCATTAGAATCGTTGGGAATGCAGGTCACTTTAATGAGTCCTGAAGAGCACGATAAAACTATGGCTGCCGTGCAGTGCTTAACTTATATTTCCAACATCTCTTTTGCCTATGCCCTTACTGAGATGGGTTATACTTCAATACCAGAGAACGCGGCTGCTCCAACGTACCTGCTCCGCCTTTCTTCTGCGGCAAGAATGCTTGCGCAGGACCCTTCGCTATACGCAGAAATATTATCTGAAAATCCATTTGCCGAAAAAGCGCTGCAAGCTTACAGCGAAGCGGTAGAGAAAGTAAGCGCATTGATGCAAAAACCAGAAAAAAATGGATTGGAAAGATTGCTTCATTCCATTCGTAAAGATTTTAACCGTCCTGATTTGCAGAGAAATTTGCAGAGGAAAGTGGTGAAGATAATGAATGGATAAAGTCGCTCTTCTGGGGCCGGAATACAGTTATTCGCATTTGCTGGGGATGAAAATATTTTCTGAAGAAGAGTTATTCTTATGTCCGCGCATTGAAGATATTTTTAAGAATGTCGCAGGACATCAGGCAACGAAAGGGCTTATTCCCCTGGAAAATATGCTGCACGGAAGTGTGCGGGAAAGCATCATGGCCTTATTGAAATATAAAGATGACATAAAGATCAATCAGGGCTATACCTTAAGCATCCATCATTGCCTGGCGGCAAAAAAAAATGATTATGTAAATATCATTTCCCATCCGCAGGCTTTGGCGCAGTGTTCGGCATTTCTCACAGGAAAAGAGATTATTGAAAGCACCAGCACCGCGAAAGCCATGGAAATTGCCGCCAGCGATGAAACTTTTGCCGCTGTAGGATCAAGAGAAGCCGCTGAACATTACGGGCTGCAGATAATAAATGAAAGGATAGAAAATCATCAAGATAATGCCACTAGATTTTTAGTTATTTCGCTGCAAGAGAACACGGCGCAAGATAATACCAGAACCAGCTTGCTGCTCAATCCAAAAGAAGACCGCGCAGGATTACTATTTCATGCTCTGGCCCCGTTTGCAACGCAAAATATTAATTTGGCGAAGATCGAATCACTGCCTTCCGGGAAGAAGATGGAAGAATACGTTTTTTACATCGAGATTGACGGCGATATCCGTGATGGGAGAGTTAAAGCGGCTTTAGATTTCTTGAAATACAGCATCGACATCTATTCCTTGGGCTCGTATAATGTTACCAGCTTGTAGAGAACTGTGCAATTTACAGCCTTCCTGCGGACCAGCTGCAAAAAAGGGTATATACGTAATATTTATATTATGCCAAAAATGTTTTTTTCTGTATGTATTTTACACGCAGAAACCTGCTGCAGGGCCTTCTTAGTATAAGTCTTACTTCCTGCCTGGGCTCTTTTGAAGTTGTTCGCCTCCATGACGCTCCCCGATACGAAACATATCATTCATCAGAAGATATCCCAAAAATAAATTTTGCCCATCTTAATGCAGCAGATTTACGGGGAAATACCCCTAACATTTTCCAGTTTATTTCTGAAGAAGAAGCGCGAGATCATGCGCGATGGCTGGCAGATTTTTTTCTTGAACATAAAATAGATGCCATAAATTTTAACGAAGTGGATTATGCCGGCACGATCAAAACTGGCGGACTGGACCAGCCGAAAGTTATCGCAGAATTTATGGGCAAGCCATACGATTACGTTATTTTTGACCAATACATGAAATCACCATTATGGACTACTGGGAATGCCATGATTTCTCGTTTTCCAATAAAAGCATTGCATCGCCATTTGTACGGAGAGACCGGAGATATTTTAGACAACAGGCTGGACCATTTCTTTAAGGATTTCATTCATGTGGAATTGAAAGTTGGAGATAGGAAACTGCAGGTTTTTTATACGCACCTTGATGACGGTGAAGAGGAATATGAGTTTAGAAAGAGGGCAGAAGTTAAGGAATTAATAACGCATCTGAGAGAATTTGTGGAAAAAGAACCGCGAAGTTATATTGTTGTGGCAGGAGACTTCAATTTCAGCCGCAGCAGCCGACTCATGAAAAACCTTCTGGCGGACGGAATATTGCATCCGCCGGCTACTAATTTCGGTCTGAAAACATATCCATCAGACGCTCCCGCTGAAGATCTGGACCATATCCTGGCATCGCATAATATCGCTATCAACAATTATAGAACATTCCATTTCCCCTGGTCAGATCATCTGGGGTTGTTATGCGAGTTGGAGTTCTTGGATTGAGAACAATCTTAAAGGGGGAGTTTTACCCAAAATATTTATTTCCCGTTTTTATGCCAGGCTAAAATGTTCTTTCGAATCGATTTTAGCTATTAATTTGAATAGATTCCTGGAAGGCCGCCCATTATTAGTTTAATTCATCGGCTAATATGAAACCCTATGCTTCGCAGGTCACTAACAGCCTCGCTAAACTGATGTTTAACGTCGTTAGTCGGCGTTCCCCGTAAGGGACAAGCCCCTTGCCGACGTGGATGTGATTTTCGAACACGCTCGGAAAGGGTTAGTGACCGAGGGTTTCATATTAGCCTAATTCATCAAAATATTTAAATATAGTTTAAACGAAAAACATATATGGCGGTAAAAACAAAAAGAATTAGGATTAATTCAGTAGTAGTTGATAGAGATTTTCTTGACAAATTAGGGGCAATTTTTGAAGAACAAATAGAAGAAATCAAAAAAAATGCAGAAACGAAAGTAACAGAAAATAGCCCAATAGTTGAAAAAGAAGTTAATCGGTGGTGGGGTACTTTATCAACGGGGCAAAAAAGTAAAAAAATCCAAGAAAAATTAGAGCTCGTTAGACAACAGAACACACAGTATTATAGAATAAAATATACTCTCTCGACAGAAGAATATGACCTGGATTTTAATTCTATAAAAGAGCTTTCTGCGGTTAAATATTTTCCGGAAAAAATAAAATCTATTTCCTTTAATTTCTCAACTAACTCTGAAGGGTATGTAGATATAAATATCCCGCTTAACAACGAATATTTTACAGAAGTTAAAGTGACTCTTTCTTCAGGAGATGAAGAAAAACTTCTAAAATACGAAAATAAAATCAAAGATTTATTTAAAAACCGCAGAACAGATTATAATTGGATGTTTAAAATTGGATCAAAATTTTTTTGTTTGAATGCTATAAGTGCTTTATTGTCAGTAATGATTTTAGTTTTAATATACAAAATATGGTTAAACATTTCTCCCAGTTTAGATACTCAACAAATAGTTGGCTCATTGTTCTTCTTAGGGGTTATAGTGGTGATGCTTTTAAGTGCTTTAATTAAATATTTGTACCCTTATTATCATTTTGAGTTATCTAAGATAAGTTTTATATATTAGGTTATATTTCTACCCCACAAGAGGTGATT
>CAYHXT010000010.1:13215-20575 GCA_964360675.1 uncultured Methanosarcinales archaeon | reverse complement strand
TGGGAAAAAAGGTGTATGTCTTGGTTCGGAAGAATTAATTGTCCGACAGAGCATCTCCCTCGAAAGATTTATATTCAGTTATGGTTTATGCTGCAGTATGAAAAAGTGGTGGAATAAGCTGCTGGGAAGGAAGCAACCGGAAAAAAAAGTTAATGTTTCTGCGGATATCGAGGCCATGGTTGAATTTCTAGCGGATGTCCCTCACGATGCCAAAGAATTGGTTGCTAAATTAAAGAAGCTCCAGGAGCTGGAGAAAGAGTATGAAATGGCTTCTTCAGGAATTCTGCATATCAATCTGGAGACGCAGGCTAAATTATTTGATAAACTTCTCGAACGATATGAATTCTTTGAAAATGATGTTGATGTCAATGGCCTCCGCATGAAAATGATTGCCAGAGAATTCTTAAGGAGAGCATCTAAAGCCGGAATGAGCGACTTAGTAAGGCAGAAAGAAAAAGATAAAAGATGGATGATGCTGTGGTGAGAATATTGTTACAAGAGGTTATCTATCCTTTTAATGCGTAAATACTTTATACTTTTCCTTCCCTTCAATTTCAGAAACAATTCTTTTGACAACCAATTGTTTAGGGTCGGGCAGTAACTTTACCCTGTTTTTGATATCTTCAAAACTTTCAAAAGGTTTCTCTTTGCGGGCATTTAAAACTTCCCACATATGCTTGTTTCCCACGCCCGGCAGCAATTCTAATTGATGCATTCTCATGCTTAACGGCTGGGCGGTATTGAAAAAATCCACAAATTTCTTTTCTTGAGCAGTTACGACTTCTTCCACAGCATCCTGCAAGGTATTTCTGGCAGTAGCAGTCAATTTTTCTACTGGAATTTTTCCCTTGATATGATGTATCTCTTCCCGCTTTCCTTCTCCGATGTAGACAACCTTATGCGGCTGCAGCGCTATGCCTTTCTTAGGAATAAGTTCCAGGATACTTAAGAATTCTACTCCCAGGGCCTGGACTATGGGGGTCTTCACAGTAGCTTGATCAAGCGTATATCCGTGTTCAAGATAATCTAGTACGATGGCGGTCTCCTCCCGTACTGCCTTTGGCTCTGGTGTTGCGGTGGTCATGTTTTAGTTTTTAACCCTACTTTGTCTAGTAATCACTTCAATTTAATAAAAATTACGCTATTTTATCAGCTAACTTCCCGTATCGCAGCTACTATGGTCTCCTGATCGGTTTTAGATAAGCTTAACGGGTAGGATTGCAGAACCGTTTTCAATTCTTCCACGGTCTTAGGCAAGAAATCAATAATTTTGCAGAAATGTTCTTCTTTAAGCCGGACGAGGTTCAGCCCTACTAGTTTAGCATATAATTCTTCCCGTTTTTTTTCTGATACCGGTTGAAATTGCTCTAAATATTCCTTAGCCTTATTAGAAAGATAATTTACTTCTTCGTCCCTTTTTCCTAAGGTGTGCAGAATTGCCTTTACTTCAGCTAAAGCCAAGGGTTTTTCTTCAGTAAATTGTGGTGCTGCCATTTTCTCACTTTACTTTATTTAAATGAATAGGATGGACCAATAATGTTTTCTCTTTTTCTCTGTCATGGACTATTACTTCATAACATCGTCCCCGTTTTCCTGAAACTACTGCGGTCAAGCCGTGGAAGCGCGGGGAAAATCGTCCCTTCTGGATAATGGAATCAATCTTGAGATTAACTTTATCGCCTGCCTTTAGCTCTTGAAAATATTTACTCAATGAAAGCTTTCCTCGTTCCCGGCAGTGCCTTTTAAACTTTTGACGGGTTTTTCTCTGGTTAGTTCCGACTCTGGTTACCATATAAAGCTTTGAAGAGGGTGGATTTATAAAGGTTTCGGGCGTTTATACTGGGAAGGCATCAACTTTGCGGCGATTTTACTTCTGTATGCATTATAAAGAATTACGTTTACTCCCCTCTCTTTCAGATAAGAAATTCCTGAACCTGGTTTCATGGAAGGAGAATCGTCAAGCAATCCTACGATTACAGTCCTGATTCCCCGGTCAATGATAAGTTTAGAACACGAACAAAAAACATGAGCTTTTGATTTTTTTTCCAGGCAGGGTTCAAGCGTGGTAAATAAATAACTGCCTTTCGCCCGTTCATCAGCCAAGTCTAATGCTGTCCGTTCTGCGTGCTGGATAAATTTAGTTCCTTCTAATAATTTTTTATATCCTTCGCCGATGATATTTCCTTCTCCACTTACCACCATTGCGCCTACCAACGGCCTGCCTATTGCTGAAGGGGTACGGCTGGCAAGATCAATGCACCGTTCCATACAAACACGTAATACGAGTTCATTCAATTCCATATCTTTTCAAAAAATAAGCGATTTATAAATCTTTCCCATTAATCACCTCTTGGTAACAAATACGGGTAAAATTTATAAAACGGGTTATTTCTGGATGCTTAGAGATAAAACCAAGCAGGGCTAACTTACTTACTGGATATACTATCTCCGGACTACCTAAAATAATGACTACGGCAGCAGCGCTTCACGAGATATTAGAACAACTAAAAATTCAAAAGGTCGAGGACCAGGATAGTTTCAACAGCATCAAAAAAGATATTGCCAAAAAATATCATCTGGGAAAAGTTCCGACCAACATTGAAATTATGGTTTCGTTGTCCAAGGAAGACATTTCCAAATACAAAAAGATTCTCATTTCTAAACCGACCAGAACTATTTCCGGAGTATCTCCAGTAGCGCTCATGACTGCTCCCAGCCAATGCCCGCACGGGAAATGCACCTTCTGTCCAGGAGGATTAAACTCGCCTTGGGGTGACGTGCCGCAGTCTTACACCGGGCATGAGCCAGCGACCATGAGGGGCATCCGCAATCATTACGATTCTTACCTGCAAGTATTCAACCGATTGCAGCAGTATGTTTTAATGGGCCACAGCTTTGATAAGATTGAGATAATCGTCATGGGCGGAACGTTCACTGCCACTGAAAAAGAATATCAGGAAGAATTTATCTATGGTATTTTTAAGGCGTTGAACGATTTCTCAGATCTTTTTTTCCTGAACGATGAATTTGATTTTTCTAAATTCAAGGAATTCTTTGAACTTCCAGGAGATATGCATGACAAAGAGAGAGAACAACACATTCAGCAAAAATCACTTAAACTGAAAAACAAAGATCAGCTCTCTCTGGAAGAAGAACAAGAAAGAAACGAAACCAGTAATGTGAGGTGTGTAGCCCTGTGCATAGAAACAAAACCGGACTGGGGTTTTTTAGAGCAGGGCAATGAAATGCTCCGCCAGGGATGCACCAGGGTGGAATTAGGAATCCAATCTGTATATGACGATGTGCTGGAAGCTGTGCACCGCGGGCATACCGCCGGAGATTCAAAAAAATCCATTCAAATTCTCCGCGATTTAGGATTTAAAATAAATTTTCATTATATGCCTGGCCTGCCGTTAACAGATTATGAACGCGATATGGCGGGGATGCGCCAGTTATTCACTGATTCCTGCTATAAGCCGGACATGATAAAAATATATCCCTGCATGGTCGCTTCTGGAACGGCATTGTATCATCAGTATAAAAAAGGAGAATTTATTCCCTTAAGCACGGAGGAAGCGGCAAAACGCATCGCTGAATTTTATGCCTTTGTCCCTGAATACTGCCGCATTCAGCGGGTGCAGCGTGATGTTCCCACTAAGTTTTGGGAAGCAGGCGTGGACATGACTAATCTGCGCCAGCATATCGATGAAAAATATCCTGTGAAATGCCGAGACATCCGCGCCAGAGAGCCCAAAGGAAAACTGGTCAATTGGGATCGGACGATAATAACAGTGATGGAATACGATGCATCCGGGGGAAAAGAATTTTTCATTTCTGCTGAAGATGCAGAAAATGATATCCTCGTTGGATTTTGCCGGTTACGCTTTCCCTTCCAGCACCTTCGAACAGAAATTACGCCGGAAAGCGCGTTGGTAAGAGAATTACATGTTTACGGCACGGCAACAGCTATCGGCGATGAAGGATTAGTGCAGCACCGGGGCTGGGGCAGGAAACTGATGAAGAAGGCAGAACAGATTGCTTCGGAACATGGAAAAAATAAAATAGTGGTAATTTCCGGCGTAGGCGTACGCCAGTATTATCAGGATAAATTAGGTTATCGCCAAGAAGGGCCTTACATGGTGAAAGATATAAAATGACGTTAAAACATATTGTAAAAAAACGCGTGTATACCGGTTCTGAATCGGCAAATCTTGTCAATCTGATTAATCCGGCAGCAAATATGGGGGAAGCTTTAGCGACACCGCCGAGAGATTTAGGCGTCCTGCTTATTGACATGCAGCCTATTTTTCTGCAGTCAATAGCTGATAAGGATGTAATAAAAATGGTCACTCATCAGGCCAGCGTGTTGAATTACTGCAGAGAATATGATATTCCCGTATTTGTTCTGGAATACTACGATAGCGGGAACACTATCGGGACACTATCAAATCATATCGATAAGCTTCGAAGAAAAGAGCGCATCACAAAAAGATGCGATGATGGTTTTGAAAATACAGCCCTTGCAGCACAATTACATGCAGATGGAGTAAGAAAAGTAATGTTAATGGGCATCAATGCTTCATATTGTGTTAAAAGTACCGCAATCGGAGCCCTAAATAACGGATTGAGCATAATGGCTTCAAGACAGTTGATTGCTGACCCGCGTTACCCGGCAGAAAACATTTTGGGATTTAAAAGATGTATTGGATGGTATGAGAAAAATGGGCAGTATAATGACGATTATACGATGTTGCTCAGAACCGTTTCAGCTGTAAGATGATTATTTAATTGCCTAATGTTCTCTGGGGATAAAAGTATAATTTGCCTTGAGGCCCCTGTTAGCGATTTTTACTTCGCCGGCAATATGTTCAAGAAGGCCCCAATTCTCCAACCTTTTTATCTTTTCTGCGGCCGGATGCCCGTTGGGCGGCATCGGCACGTCTTTTTTCAGATATACGTTTCTTAGAAATACAGCATCTTCCGGCAGCAGGTCAAATATCACTTCCGGCGCATTATTTCTTTTCGCCTGGCCGTAGCTAACGACACATCTTTCATAACCGCCGACATAAACTGGGAAATCACTGCTCTTGATAGAAAGTTTTTCCAGCAATGAGAGCTTTTCCATAATAAGAGATAAAACCTTTGGAAGTTAAAAACATTGCGGGTTTTCATCCCGCTAAGTTAAAACATTGAAAAAGACGGGCACTGCACTTTACCGACTTAGCAGTGGTAACTTACAAAATATTTATAAATGGCTCCCCTAGATAAAGTACGCATGGCTCTTTACATAATCGGAATAGGTCTGGCGGACGAGAAAGACATAACTGTCAAAGGGCTGGAAGCAATTAAAAAATGCGACCGGGTATATTTAGAAAACTATACCTCCTTATTCAAATCAAGCAAAGAAGAACTGGAAGAATTCTATGGGAAAAAGATAATCCTGGCAAACAGAGAATTGATGGAAGAAGGAGCTGATCATATTGTTGAAGAAGCAAAGAATAAAGATGTTGCTGTACTTATCATCGGAGACCCCTTCTCTGCAACTACCCATATTGAATTTCTTAAAAGCGCTTTTTATCTAGGGGTAAAGGCCAAGATAATTAACAATGCTTCCATCTTAACAGCAATTGGCATTACTGGATTGCAGTTGTATAAATTAGGCAGGACTGCTTCTATTCCTTTCTTGGAAGAGCATCCTAATTTAGAGACACCGTACGATGTACTGAAAGAAAATCTGAAAATGGGATTGCACACTTTATTCCTGCTGGATCTGAACCCGGAACAAAAAAAATTCATGGCCGTCGCTGAAGCGTTAGGCATATTGGAAGAAATAGAATCCAGAAAGAATGAAAAAATCATAACTAAAGATGTGCTGGTGGTTGGGTGCGCCAGATTAGGCAGTGATGATGCCGTAATCAAAGCAGGTTCGTTAGAAAAAATCAAGGGGTATGATTTCGGCAGGCCACCGCATTGCTTGATCATACCGGGAAAGATGCATTTTCAGGAAGAAGAAGTGATTAATCTTTACAGAGAGATTTGAATGAGCTCTAATTTCTAAAAGAATATCCTTCTTCTTCTGCCGCTGAACGGATGTGCTTTTTTTCGTCACGAATGACATCATCAAAATTAAATGTGCTCCTATTGGTGGGGCAAGTCATGAGTTTCCATCGCACATTATTTTCCTCATGCACAATAACCTGTACATATCTCTTAGTTTTTGGCACTAATTCTCTGGTTCTGGCATCCATGAAATATTCATCACGCCAAGTATCGGGGTGGATGATAGAAATTCCATTTTTTTCTTCAATATAATGTTCATGCACGTGGCCAAAAACGTATAATTTGTTCAAGTGCAGTTTTTTGCGCCGTTTTCTCTTAAACACATGGATTATTTTATCCACGTCCCAGTGGACATTTTTGATTCTCCGGTAAAATTCACGCAGCAATTCCCTTGGAAAAGTATAAGTCGGGTCATAGTAATAACGGATCGGATAGTAAATCATGCTCTTTAGAAAATATTCTATAGCTTTCTTGTGGATGATCTTGGTTACTGCTTGGTGATGGGAAAATATTGCCAGTTTGGGGACGATTCTCTCTAAGAAAGGATATTCTTCTTTTAGGTACATAAATTTGCTGGTGATTCCAAACGCTATCCAGGGGATGCTTAAAATCTGCTGTCCCTTGTAATTCAGGAACAGCCGCTTTTCATTTACTTTGTTAAGAAAATCATACTGATGCCCATGCTCAGCGTGCACTTGGTGTTCGTTGTAGTAAAAAGAGAATATGACGTTATCGCGGCTTTCCAGCAAAACTTTTATTTCCTCCTGCAATTCAGGATGCACCAGATCTGGGTCGTGGTTGCCTATGATAAAGAAGAGGCGGTTCTTTTTTTCTGCTGCAAATCTCTTCAATGCTTCAAACACCGGGGCATGCGCTCGGTAAATCAATCTCAGCTTCGCTAAAGAGATATCGCTGGTGATGTGCCGAGGATAAACTGCGTTGTTGTTGACGATATAAGGGCATTTCAGAAAATCAAAAGTGTCTCCGTTCAATACCAAATCTACCGGGACATTTTTGTTGCATAGCGAATAAACAAGTTTGGAGAGAGCTTTGTCACTGATAAAGTCGTCGGTAAGCGTTCCGCCTCCCATCTCGATGTCCCCCAATATGATTATTTCTTTCTGCATTTTATCTCTTATCGAATATTTTTTTATGCCAAGGTTTTTTAGTTTCAGTTCTTTTCATTTGTTCCAATAACCATTCTTTGTTTTGTTTAGCACGAGCATCATCCGGTTTTAATTCAAGTGCTCGGTTGTAATCCAGCAACGCTCCATTTAAATTACCTAACTTATATTTTACA
>CAYHXT010000010.1:0-13115 GCA_964360675.1 uncultured Methanosarcinales archaeon | reverse complement strand
GCGCCAGTTAAATCGCCTAAGTCATGTTTTGTAACCCCTCGGTTATTGAAAGCAGCAGCATAATTCGGTTCTAATTCAATTGCTCGGTTGTAATCCAGCAACGCTCCATTTAAATTACCTAACTTATATTTTACATTTCCCCGGTTATTGAAAGCAGAAGCATAATCTGGTTTTAATTCAATTGCCCGGTTGTAATTCAGCAAAGCGCCAGTTAAATCGCCTAAGTCATGTTTTGTAACCCCTCGGTTATTGAAAGCAGAAACAACAAGCTGGATTAAATCCTCTTTTTTATACTCGGATTTCAATTTAGAGTCAAATCCAAATCTATTGTTATTCTCAACTACAATCTCTTGGTTGCTGCAAGAAAGAAGGGTTAAAATGTGTTCTATACTTACTAAAACGGATAAATTTAATCCAAGTCTTTGGCCTAAAATACTATACAATGAAGTCAGCCCAAGGCAATTGCCTACTCCTTTATTTCTATCTTCGTCTAACTGGTTGTCAATTACTTTTACCAGAAGAGAATCGTCATTACATCTCTCCGGTTTGGTCTCCCAAAAATAATCAAACAATGATTTTGCATTTTGATAATCACTATTTCTTTTTGGGCAGGATTTCTCAAAATCTTCCTGGATAAAATCTAATTTTCTCTGATAAGAATAGATCGCTTCTTCTGTTTCTAATCCTGAGACGGCTAAGAGAGTCCTCTCTACCGATGCCTTTCCATCTTTAAATTCAGCGATTATTTTATCTTCGAGAGCGGTCATTTTTATTTTACTGCCTCTGCTTTTGCTTCCTCTTCAGCCATTGATTCCAGTTCTGCCTGCATTTCAAATTCCGCATCGATGATCGGGGTTTCTTCTATTCTTAATTGGGGCCTGTTGTATTCTAAAACATCTTCGAAAGGGGTGTTTTTGATATACTGTATTGCTTTAGGCCCGCTAAATTTTAGTTCATTATATTTTGGAAGATACTTTAAGTGATTTCTAATCATAATAACAGAACTACACAGCGCGAATGCAGCTAAAACAGCTCCAATTGTTGAATATTGAGAACACGCTGCAATTACTCCAGAAGTTACTGCCGTATATCCTAAAATAACACCACTAACAATTTTAAGTGCGCCTCTTTCAGTAGTTCCTTTATCTCCGACATCGCTTTCGTATTCTCTTAAACGCTGAGGTATTGAATCATACCATTCCTGAACCTCTTGTCCAACAGGAATTTGATAAAGAGATAATTTTTTATCGGGATCTTGTGGAAGTGCGAATAAGATTTTATCTAAAGAATATTCTGATAATACTTCAGTATAACCTTCCTTTTCTCTAACATAGGTTATTAATCCACGAGAATCAAGGGGCTTCTTCTCAAACCCCATAACTTCCAGAGTAGATGTCAATCTTTCATTTCCGAAATTAACTTTATTATCAGCCAGCTCTTCTAAAACAGCTCTCGCTGATTCATACTCTTCTCTTACAGTTCCTTCCAAAGCATTATCCCTATATCTCATTCTTCCAAAAATCTCTCCAGAGCACTAATTTTCGCTAACCTTTTTCTAATTTTATCCTTTATTTGAGAATACCATGGTTTAAGTTCTTTAATCTCTTCTAAGTCTAACCGATTACCATTGGCATGATAAATTCCCGGACTTCTTGGAACAATTGCATCATTAAAATCAAATTTATCAATTATTGCATAATCTCTTGCTTTCAACTCGCTCTTTATAACATGCTTAATATATCTATGCCCATCTTCTGTAAAGGGCCCTGCAAAAAATATTTTTCCTTTTAGAAAATCTGACCTGTCAAGAGTTCTTACTAACTCGGTTCCAACACCAAGATTTCTGTAATCCTTATAAACATCAATAAACTTAATTGTATAATGCCAAAAAGGCATGACTGGAATAGCCTTAACCCATTCGTTGATCAAGACCCCTATTAATTTATCATCTTCTAAAACCGCTAAAGTTCTATGGTAATCTTCATCAAGTAGAGTTCTGTCTGACTGGACTTCCAAAGGAGACAAATCTTTCTCTTCTGAATATCTTGTTCCCCTTACCATCTCTCTGGTATTATGAGGTCCTAGTAGATCAAATCCGTTGAAACGTTTTCTTGGTTCATACCCGTGAGTTGGCAAATCTTGGGAAACATAATCATCTAACTGTTTAAAATTCCAGGTTTCAATTCTAGCTCTTTTGCCATCTATTAATTCAAATTCATTTCTCATTCTTCCAAAAACCTCTCCAGGGCGCATTCTACCAGATGCGATTTGTTCCGGTAAGAATTGCTCTTGCAGAGTCTCTTCTGTAATTTCTGCAAGGTCTCCTCTTTCAGCGAAAAACTTACGATTTTACTCATGATCTTATTAAGATTTAATAATTCTTTATAAGCTTTTCTAATTTAACTACTTAATAGTTACTACAACCAAAACATTTATAAACCGGGGGTCGGTTTAACTATAAAATGACCACTAAATTCACGGCTAAAGAACCCATCAAATACAGCCATTTAGTAGCCCCGGAAGGCCGTCGGGGAGCAATCCACCGGATATTGGACTCCCGGTATGTTCCATTACACCCGCAAATATATTTTTCCGATTTTGCCTATGAAAGGGGCTTCTTGGATGAGGTGATTATGGAAATCCCCTCTTCGATAGAGCAGGACATCGCCGAGCTGGAAAAAGTTTTAGGTTGCCCAATCGGTCTTAGGGTAGAAGAAGGACTGATCTTTGAAAAGCTTGGGCTTTCAGAATCAGCTGTAGATTTGTCTTATTTTATATTTAGTGTTGATAATGGTTTAGTTGTAGCTGAGTGCGGCTACCAAAGCACGTCCATCTCCAAAAATGATGGCGGTATTTACAATATAAAAAAAGCTCCCGGGATTAATGTTACTCCGGAATATAAGAAATTGATGGAGCAATACTCTTTTGATAAGGGTCAAAAAAAAGTTATTCTTTGGGATGGGCATAATATTGGAGCTGTCCCTGCTTTTATGTTGGTTCTGAGGAATTTTTCAATACTTTTTAATAACCTCGGACTAAAATACTTATGAAAATGGCAAATAAATTCACCGTAATTGAGGAATATCCTAAACAGAGTGCCGGGACCTTTGTAGGCTGGAACGACTTTAATTCTGGTTACGGAACTTTGTGGACGGGTGGAATCGGCCCTTGTTTAGCAATAACTATGTACGATAAAGCCAGAAAAATAGGCGCATTGGCGCATATAATCGGCGGGGAGACGGCTACCAGCAGGTTTTATCCGCAAAATATAGTAGATGCTCTTTTCGAGAGTTTAGGCGGGATCAGCGGCTTGACGGCGACCCTTACTGGCGAAAGCGGAACAGACGACAAAATCTCTGAGATTGTGATGAAAGAACTCGATAGATTGGAAATTCCCGTCATAGGAACTGATTTGGGAAATGTCAAAATCGGAAGATCTGTATATCTTCATTGCAATACTGGTGAAGTAGAAGTTTACAGGTATAAATAAGTTCCCAGTGATTTGAATTTTCAATAAAAATTTAATCTTTCTTTTTGACAAACAATCCTAAATACTCAATAGCTTTTTCCTAAATAGAACCATGACTGAGCTTTCTCCTTGCAGGCAAAGCATTTCTGCTCTTTTTTCAAAGCCGGCTGCTGGAACGGCGAATTTAACGATTTTGCGCCGGTCTTTTCTTTGAAATTCTCTTCGCATTTTTCGGTTGCGCACCACGGCGCAAAAATCAATTTTCCGGCGGCCAGAGCCTTTTCTGCATCTTTCATATCTTCCACCGTCTGGGTGTTTTTCTTCAGGTTATCGCACGCTTTTTCGTAAAGCGACTTCTGCATCTGATCCAAAATCAATCTTATTTCTGTTTCCAGAGCGGATAAAGGCAGAGATTGTTTTTCACCGGTATCCCGGCGCACTACCATAGCTTCATTCTTCTCCACATCTTTAGGCCCGATTTCTATTCTGATTGGAACACCTTTCATCTCCCATTCATTGAATTTCCATCCGGGAGAATATCCTTCCCGGCCATCTAAATGTACTGAAAGCCCTTTTTTCTCCAGCCATTCTTTAACTTTCTTTGCTTCCCGAGACACTTTCGCTTTGGAATCGTCAAATAAAATCGGCACTATCACTACCTGGGTCAGCGCTATCTTTGGCGGAAGCACCAGCCCGCGATCATCGGAATGCATCATCACCATGATCCCAATCGATCGGGTCGAAACGCCCCAAGAATTCTGCCACACATGCTGGGTTTTTTGTTTTTCGTCTTGAAAAGTAATGTTAAAAGCTCTGGCAAAATTCTGGCCGAGATGATGCGATGTCGCTCCCTGCACGGTCTTGCCGTTCGGCAGGAATACTTCTAATGATAACGTGAATTCTGCGCCGGCAAAGGTTTCTGCTTTTGATTTTATTCCTTTCAGCACCGGCACGGCGTACAATTCCGTGAATAATTTTTCGTAGAAATCAAGAATTTTGTAAGTTTCATTGACCGCTTCCTCTTTCGTCGCAAATGCAGTATGCCCTTCCTGCCAAAGAAATTCACGGCTTCTGAGAAAAGGAACCGGATGCTTGAATTCCCATCTCACGACGTTGCACCACTGGTTCAACCGCAATGGCAGATCTTGATGCGACCTAATCCATTTGGCATAGGTATCATTGATGATGGTCTCAGAAGTGGGACGTATTGCTAAGCGCTCCTGCAGTTTAGAACTTCCGCCAGATTCTACCCAAGCGACTTCTGCAGCAAAACCTTCAATGTGCTTTTCTTCTTTTGTCAGTAAGCTTTCCGGAATGAATAGTGGGAAGTAGGCATTTTTAACTCCGTCTTCCTTGATGAGCTTATTAAAAAATTCTTGTACTTTCTCCCAGACATTATATGCATTCGGCCGGAGAATGTAACATCCGGAAACAGCGGAATATTCTATCAATTCTGCTTTTTGCAGCAGCTGGGTGTACCATTCGGAGAAATCTTCACTCTTTTTGACTGTGATGCCCAGCGGGTTTTTATTTTTACTCATGATTCGGTTTAAAATTAGTTTAGTTATTTAAACATTATGGGAAAACTTCACTCCTTTCATCTGTAAAAACTCAACCAATTCTTCAAATGCTTTATCCATGGAAATCTCTCCGCTTCTGAACCTGAAACCATGGATTCCCAACCGTTCAGCTGCTTCGATATTTCTGGCTTTATCATCGACAAAGATGGTCTCCTCAGCTTTAGCTCCGGTGACCCATAACAATTTTTGGTAAGCTCTGGCATCAGGTTTGGAAAACCCGATCAGATGCGAAGATAAGCCCAGATGAACCTTATTTTTGATTTCAGAAGATTGATTATAATACATGAGCTCATTATTGTTGCTTAAGACACTGGTGTAATAACTGGCTTGGTTAAGCCGTCCGACCAAATCAAGCATCGGCTGATATGGTTTTCCACACCAAGCTTTCAGGGTCAATCCTAACTTTTCTTTATTTTCTGAAGAATCTTTAAAATTAGTTGTTTTCAATACTGCGGAAAGATAAGTGTCAGCGCTTATTTTCCCATTCTGAAATTCTCTCCAGATATCCCTGCCTTCATGGTAAGGATGCAGTGCTTTCTTCAGATCATCCCAAGATAATTCTCCATTCCAGAGTTTATCAGTGTAGTCGCTTAATCTTTTATTATCTAACCGGAGATTTGCCACCCCGCCGATATCAAAACAGATATGTTTAATGGTCATATATGATTAAAAAAATGATGGGGATATAAAGATTGTGAAGAAAATAAAAAAAATCCTGCCTTGCGAGTTTTTACATTCATACGTAGGGGCGGTGTAAAGAACAAGCGCGCAAGGCAAGACTTTGAGCTTAATATAAAAATAAATAAAAAATAAAAAGAGGGCGGACACCCCCTTCTAGTCTTATACTAACTCGAGGCCTAATTCTCTACTCAAGCTCTTGGCTCTTTGCTGCGAATGCTTGTTGTCAAGCTTTCCCAAGATCCAAGGCGAATTGACACCAGTAATGATGGTCATCACTGTAAGCTTGCCTTTCATGTCATCAGAAACTCTTGCTCCCCAAATAACGTTAGCATCGTCATCAAGAGATTCAGTAACCAGTTCTCCAATCCGGCTTACTTCGTCTAATGTCATGTCTGGTCCCCCAGTCACGTGAATCAATGCTCCGGTAGCACCTTCATAGTTGATGTCCAGCAAAGGATTGCTTAATGCTCCCTTGACAGCTTCTTCAACTCTGCTGTTGGTGTCAGAACTTCCCACGCCGATAGCTGCTACTCCCCCATTAGACATGATGGCTTTTACGTCAGCATAGTCCAGGTTGACTAGCGATGGCACGGCGATGGTTTCTACAATGCCTTTGATCATAGTTGCAACCAGTTCATTCGCAACGGCAAATGCCTGCTGAATAGGCAGGTTTCCTGCGATTTGAACCAACCGATTGTTATCGATTACAATAACTGTATCCGAGACTTGTCGCAGCTGCTGCAATCCAAATTCTGCTTTATCGCATCTGGCTCTCTCAATGTTAAAAGGCATGGTGACCGTACCGATGACTATTGCGCCAGTATCCTTAGCGACTTGCGCCACTACTGGACCGGCACCTGTTCCGGTGCCCCCTCCCATACCTGCGCAGACAAATACCATGTCTGCTCCTTTGAGAGCTTCCTTAAGCGAAGTTAAGGATTCTTGCGCAGCTTCTGCCCCTTTGTTTGGGAATCCGCCGCATCCTAAACCGCGGGTGCAGTCTTTTCCAATTAAGAATTTTCTATCTGCTCCAGTAATTTGGAGATGTTGATGATCTGTATTGGTAGCTATCACTTCAGCTCCTTTAATTCCTTTCTTATATAACCAGCCAACCATATTGTTGCCGGCTCCGCCAACACCGATAACTTTAATGTTAGCTTGACTCATTGTTGCAAAATCATCTTCTGGGGCATTTTGCAAGGCCCTTTCCACTAAAAAATCCATTCTTGCCACCTCGTTTTTGTTTGTGTGTCCACCCTTTTTAATCAGAAACTACCTTGCTGATAATTTCTGCACTAAAAATCCGATCACTGCCGGATTTTCTCCATTGCGAAATAGATGTTCCAGTATATAAATTATTATATACTAGTTCCGCCTTTCTATTCTCAGAAGTTGTCGTGCATAATCTAACCAATTATGTATGAGAAAAAACTTATTTAGACCAAAATAATAAGTACAAACTACAAGACACGTACTGACCAAGTACAGACCAAATAACTGATAAGGGTGACCAAACCCTTTAATTTCCTGTAAAGTGGTACTTATATTTAAACATTTTTATTCTACATTATATATTTTACAGAAGATAACTCTTTAAAATTTTCACGAAATCTTTTTAAAACGGCTTTATTTTATGCTAAAGTGAGAGGTTTTTGGTGTTCTGGATTGTAATAAAATGGCTTGGTTAAAATCAAAAGAACAAAAACAAAAAGAACGGGAAGCGGAGGAAGCAGCAAGAGCTGAAGAAAGGCGGGAATATGAGGCTAAAAAATATAGGAATAACATTTTATCTCAAGTGATAATCACTCCGGAAAACCTGGAAAGCTACCAAAGAAGAGTTGGTTATGCTGTGGGAGTGATTGATACTGGAGAAAGGAATAAAGGCGTAACTTTTAAAAGAGAATATTCGGACACTGATTATGAGTTATTATCATCGGATCAGCTTAAAAAACTCTTAGCTGAAACAGGTATAGAAGCGATAGTGGAAACTAGTTATTCTTTTTATAAGGATAATCATAGTTTTTATATATGTGAATTCTTCTACGGTCTTCCGGTAGCCAGAAAGAAAAGCCAGGGACCGCCGTATAGATGAATGTAGCGTAGAACCGATTTATTCTGTAAGCTAAATATTTATTTTTAAACGCTGAGAATTCCACCATTCTAATGAATGGTGGTTTGCAAGCAAACCACTTATCAATTAGTGGAATTCTGGCGCAAGAAGGGATAGTTTTCCCTTCTGCGCTGAAAGATGGTATCTTTCATGCGTGCTCAAAAAGAAATCGACCCGAGCAAAGCGAGCATGCCACCAGTCTATTGACTGGTGGCGGTCGATTTCTCTTTTTGACAAAAGAGATTCTTGGATGGTAATTATAGAAAATAAGCAAAACTTTATTTTTTCACAACTTCTTTAATTTTCCCCGCCACAAACTCTTTACCCTTCTTAATCGCTTCAGAAGCAGTTTGCGTTTTCCGTGCTAAAATCGTCGCAATGTCATTCATATATTTAGCCGGATCAGCAATCTTTCCCCTCCAAGTCCCGAAATACAGCAATGTTTCCAATGGATATTTGGGCGGCTTAGGCGGAACTTCTTTAGCGTAACCTAAAGCGACAATAGTATGCACCTCCACATCCGCAGGAATAGTCAACAGTTCTTTCACTTTTTCTTCATCAAAAGCGCCGATCCAACGGGTTGCCAATCCCAATGAATGTGCTTCAAGAAGCATATTCTGCACAGCAGCAGCGCAATTCTGCGCCGTGTATAACCCTTTCCCTTTTTCTCCGTAGTAGCGTTCTGCTTTTTCCGGTTCTGCGCATACCACTATCAGCACAAATGCCTGGGCGATTTCGTACTGCTCATAGGCAGCGGCAGCTAATTCCTGCTTCATTTCCGGTTTAAGCGCCACTATAAACTTCCAATTTTGAATATTGCCACAGCTCGGCGCATGCCTACCGGCATCTAATACCCGTGAAATGTTTTCCCAAGAAACAAATTTAGGCATAAAATGCGTAACATTTCTCCTGGAATTAATAATCTCTAAGATATCACCCATTTTTAACCATTAAAAAATTTTGAAATATATATACTTAACGTTTTAGAATAAGCTAAAGAGAAGTTTTTTAAACGCTGAGAATTCCACAGTCTATTTACTGGTGGCGGTCGATTTCTCTTTTTGACAATCACCAGAAATTAATCGCCCAAATTTACGTCCCGATGATGCGATGCAATTAATTTATCTTCAATATCATACAGGAACAAGGAGATTTTCACTTTCTTTAAGTCGCCGTCAGGTATGGTGACTGCATTATAGGAAGCTTTGACTGCTGCCTCATCAGACTTCGTTTCTCCGGCTTTTACTCTTTGAGAATTTATGCCTACTTCAAATACATAGTCAATGTCGTCGTATCCTTCTATCAGCATCATAAAGTGATGCGGTTTGATGGTTCCAATTTCATTATTCTTAATAGTATATTTGATGCCGGTGGTCCTTCCCCATGTTTCTTTCCATTCCTTGTACACTTCGTCAAGAGAGATAGCTACCTTAGAATAACTTACCACGACTACTTCGTCCGCACTTGCGGTCGAATCAGCAGTTTCATTCGATGGTGTTTCAACAGCTAATTCTTCTGCTCCCGAGACTGAATCTTCACCAATCAACGGTCCCGTTGTTTCATTCGCTTCTTCTGTTTCTGCGACAGCCAGGCCGGATGGATTAGCTGCATCACTGCTAAAAATATTCATAAAATTAGAAAAATCTGGAAGTTGGCATACTGTTGCGCCAACACTGAAACGACCGACGTAAAACACGGCCAACAGCATAGCTACCAGCAAAAAACCTCGCAAAAATTTGCGGGGACTTAAACTGATAGTAACTTCGCGGTCTAACCGTGAATTTTGCTTTTTAGTCATCTGCGATTGCTGTTGTTCTTTGAAGGGGTTAACTTTTTCTGCCATTTTATACCAGGAACATTATCATTGAAGTTATAATTAAAGTCAGGCCGACGAGGATGGCTCCGTAAGATATCTGTTCTGCAAGAGTCAGTTTGGTGAAGTTAACCAACTTGTTTGCGACCATAGAAAAGAATCCAGCGAAATTTTTACTAACTAAAGCCAGCTCCTGATATATTTGCGAAAACACCTGATTAACCATAACCATATTAAAATAGGAAAATTTAAGGATTTAAAAAGTTATTGGTTTTTTATGGTTTATTTGGCGTAACCGGCGTTTCTTCGCTTAATGGCTGCGGACCTTCCCTGACTGTTTTCAGGTTAACCTGATGAATCATCTTAGAAATCCTGTCTCCGCAGACAGTTTTCTTTATCAAGAGCCCTTTCTGCTTCTTATTATTCCTATCTAATCCAGAGAATCCCACACCTTTTCCAGCCATTATTTGTTTCCGCGGCGCCTGGATGCCTTTTCTCATGGGGAAACCGCACTTGTCAGAACCGCCGGTAACTAAGAATTCGTATCCGGGAAATCCGAATTTATCCCCGTTAAGGGTATCACCAATGCATTGATTATGCAGCGCTTCTGCGGCAGCATCCTTTACTTCCTTTTGATAAGATTTTCCGCTTTTTGTTCCGATTACCAGCTTAAGTTCCATTTATTGTTTCCTCCCGAGACCAAAGCATCTGTTGATGCAAGCCAAATAGGCCATCTCAGCTATTATTTGTATTTCAACTGCCCGCTTATTTAAAAAGCTTTGCTCAGAATTGTTTCTTCTCCAGCTGCTGTAATTCCTGCTGCAATAAAGCAAATTCTCCCTTCATCCGTTCCAGCTGCTGTTTCTTGAATTCATTTATCTGATTCCTGTTGGCATCCCATTCCAATGGTTTCATTCTACGTTCCATCAGGAATAACTGTTCACGCAGCTGGATTGTTCGTTCTTCTGACATAATTGATTACAAGAGGATAGTTTATATAAATATTTAGTGAATGAATGATATATAGGTATGGTATATAGGTATGATGTATAGTTATGCTTAAAAATGCAAAATAGAGAAATCTGTTTCTCTAAACTACGGGGATTTCTACAATTCTTTCCAATTCTCCAGGTTTATAATCAAATCCCCATATTTCTTGTGTGAATTTTGGGCTGGGAATAAAAAATAGGTTGGCGTTGACATCTTCTTTATTGCGTGCTACAGTTTGGCGGTTGTAAATGGGATTCATGCCTTGCAGATATTGCATTACATGTTCCCTGCCGGTAAAATGGTGTTTTATGGTGCGGCTGTTTTTTCTTAATACTATCACTTGCACCCAGTCATTGGCGACAAATTGCTGCACAAAAATATTCAAGGCTTCCCACCATAGATTTTCAATTCCAGTAGCTTCCGGCGCGATAGTTTCAATTCCCTGGAGGTATGCATCTATAGTTGCTCCAAGAAATTGTTTCTCATTTTCCATGCCGTAAATCAAAGTCATCGCTGCCGCTCTGGGAAGGATGGCCTGTTCTTCTGATCCAAAAATGGTGTTAAAATAGTTTGGATTTTGGTGCTCGCTTTGTTTGAAGTTTGTCCCCACGTCCGGAAATCTGATGACTCTCATGACAACTCCTAAAAGGGGGTGATTTATAAGAATTACTCTCCCAGAGTAGAAAACTATATAATCTGCTGTTTAAACAAAAAAATTCATGCAGGAAAAAACTTTAATTCAAATTTCATACTTAACACTCATCTTAGGATTGGCGTTCCTCTTTTTTTACTCCCACGGTTTTGACTTTTCCCCGTCATCCGACCCGGCAGCCATTGAATCCGCAGAAAAAGTGCTGATGAAAGGCCAGGTTAAAAATCTGAAAGTGACGGATAAAGCGGTATTCTTCAAATTGGAAGGGGAAAAAGTAATCACCACCAATGTTATCCTGTTTCCTGAGAACAGCATCTACCTGAAAGAAGGCGATTACGTAGAAATCAACGGGCAGATGGAAGAATACAAGGGAGAGAAAGAATTGGTCGCAGACAAAATAATCTTGAAATAAAAAATGGATGTTAATAAAATAAATCAATGAAATAAAGAAAAATTACACCTTTTCAAATCTTTTCTGAACTACGCTCCAGTCAATGGCATCAGTAAACGCTTTGATATAATCCGCCCGGTTCAATCCGTAATCGAGCATGAAAGCATGTTCAAACACATCCATGACCAGCAGAGGAGCAGTACCAGCAAGATGTCCAACATCATGTTCATTTACCCAGAGATTAAGCAATTTCTTGCCCACAGGATCATGAGCCACTACTACCCACCCTATACCGCGCATCTTTCCTGTATCTACAAACGCATCCTGGAATTTTTGGAAAGAGCCAAATGTATGTGTCATCAGCTTATGTAAAGCAGAACTTTCCAGTAAGGTGGTTTTCTTTTTAGCCATATTGCCGAAATACAGTTCATGCAATCTCATGCCGTTGAATTCCCAGCCGAAGCGCCTTTTCAATTCTGCGTATTCCGGCGTAGCGGTCTTGCCGTCTTTTTCCATCGCTGCTAATGTTTCAAGTAGCTTGTTAGTATTGGCAACATATCCCTGATACAGCTTGAAATGGTTTTGCAGCAGTTGATCGCTGAATCCTTTTAATCCTAAAAGATGTTCAAAATTGTGTATTGTGTATGTCATTTTTCCCTCCTAAATGTTTTCTCCTATATTTTTCCCACTAAATGCAATCCCGGCTTTAAAGTAGCTTTTCCAGGCTCCCAACTGGCCGGACAGACTTCGCCGCCATGTTCTCTGACGAATTGCGCCGCTTTAATCTTGCGGATCAATTCTTTGGCGCTCCTGCCGATGCTGTTGTCATGCAGCTCAAAGGCTTTCAATACGCCGTCGGGATCGATGATAAACGTCCCGCGCAGGCTCAGGCCTTCTTCAGCGATGTAAGTTCCATAGCTGCGGCAAATCTGGCCATTCGGATCAGCTACCATGGGAAATTTTATTTTTTTAATGGTTGCGGAATTGTCCCACCATGCTTTGTGGACGAAAACGGTATCGGTACTGATGCTTAATAATTCTGCCCCCATCTTTTTAAGTTCATCGTAATAGTCCGCCAGCTCTCCCAATTCCGTCGGGCAGATGAAAGTGAAATCGGCAGGATAAAAGAACAATACTACCCATTTTCCCTTGTAGCTATCTAGTTTTACCGTTTTTATTTCATCGTTCTGAAATGCCTTCGCTTCAAACTTCGGTGCGGGCTGATTTATTTCTAATTTATTCTGTTCCATGTTGGTACCTCTTGCCTGTTATGATTTCCTTGCCAAGTTAAATCGGAAATATATTTTTCCAAACATTGCCTTAGAAGTAAATATAAATGTATGATTTGCGGGAAGAATATAAAACTTTCGGTGATTATGCTCTGTCGGACAACTCATAGCTAAACTCTCATAATTTTAACTAATTTCTT
>CAYHXT010000009.1:0-21749 GCA_964360675.1 uncultured Methanosarcinales archaeon | reverse complement strand
CGGTTCGGAACGACCGCTTCGCTATTTTGCCAAGCAAAATTCGTTCCTCTCCCAAATTTTTGCCAGCTCTGAAAAATTCCCAGCTCTATCGCAAAATTGTGGGTTGCCTCAATTTTGCTCACGAGGGGAATTTTACGAGGGCAAAAACTTCGCCTAATTCTATATGTTAAATGCAATTCGAAAACCCGCCTATCTTGATGCGAGTAATCACTTCTTAATTTTATTGTACCATTCTCCCTTAACCTTGTAAGAGCCTCTCAGCATTTCTATAAGCGTATTTTTCCTGTACAGTAGGATCAAGTCTTCCGATAAAAGCTCTGGCAAATTCCTCAAATAGGACACTGATTTCCTCGTCAAAGTGCCATTTTGGGCCCCTATCGGTTCCCCATACAAACTGGTCTGGATGTTTCTCAATCTCTTTTTTCCATTTATTAATACGTTGATTTAACATTGAATCAAAATCTTGTTTAAACTTAGAAACAAACTCTTCCTTAGGTCCTGAAATAAATAATCCCATCATTGGATACAAGACTGCTGAGTCTATTGAAAAATAAACATTAGGATATCTATCCATCAAATCAGCAATAGAATTCTCTATTTGAAATCCATGCAGCAAAAAGTCTACTTCCGGATTAAGCTGCAAAACTTTTTCAATCTGGCTTTCTTGGTTTAAACTAGGATGCATCATTACAATTAAACCGTGCTTTCCGGCTAAAGCATAAACATTCAGCCATGTTTTATCGTTCGGAGGTAAATTCCTTGGGTCATAAAAAGCAAGCTCTCCGTAACCTTCAAATAATCCTTGATTAGAATTCTGAACACTCTCCAATGTTTTTATTTCAAGTCCAGCCGGCATTAAAAATAAATTAATCCTGTTTGATGACTGCTGCTTTATATCTTTTGCAGCCAGTATTGATTCATCTAAATCCAGAGGATTAGGAATATAGAAACCTATTGCTCCTCTAACATCTTCCTTATCAAAGAAGCATAAAATTTCATCTAGGGTAACATCTTTGCCAAGTATTGGGTCTACATAATTGGTTGGACTAGGCTCATGACCATGCTCTTCAGTAATTTGCCTTAAATCAAAAGTAGTAGGCATATGAAAATGAGCGTCAAATAATGGCCCATTATAATATGGTCCTGCTGAAAATTTTTGGGAAAAAGTGCGGGAACATCCGGTATCTTCAAAAGAACCCTCTTCCCCTATTACTTCTTCAGGAACAGTCTCATTAGTAAATGAATCGGATTTCTGTTCCTGTACTTCAGATATTTGCTCCCGCGCCACCTCGGAAGCTTGTTCTTGCAAAGAATCAGGTGTTTGCTCTGGTATGGGTATAGCCTCTTTAGGAATTACTCCTATATTATCTGTTTTATCAACCGGTTTAGCACAACCAAAAACAAGAGCTATAAGAATTAATAATGATAAGAAAATAATTGAATGTTTCATACTTGTACCTCTTTGGTATAGAAGTAACTAAACTATTATTTAAATATACTTAAAAAAACATCTTTTTTGGTATCCTAGAAATTCGATAAGAGCAATCGAATTTCTATGACTACTCAAAACGCCCGGGAGATAATCTTTAAGAGCTCTTGGCCGGTTTATTTATCTAGTTTCATCGGCCTATTGATATTATTGTTTGTGCTGGGAGAATTTTTATCTCCCCACTAAAAATATTAAAGGGCGGAGAAGTCAAAGAAAACAGACCACCGCTGGTCAATAGACCAGCGGCATGCTCGCTTCGCTCGGTCTGTTTTCTGACCCTGCTTTTTCCAATCGTGGTGAAATCACCTATTCACCACCAGTGAATACACTGGTGGAAAAAGCAGATTTTAAACTATAGAGAGAGAGAGAGAGAGAGAGAGAGAAAGATGAACTTCACTGCGCTGCTTTCTTCACCGCTTCTGCTACCGCTTTCGCAACAGCCTTATCAAGCACGGAAGGAATTATATTATTAACGGCCGGCTCTTTTACATATGACGAAAGCGCATGGCTTGCGGCAATCTTCATTTTATTGGTAATCCGTTTAGCTTTTGCGTCAAGCGCGCCGCGAAATATCCCCGGAAATGCCAGCACGTTGTTCACTTGGTTGGGAAAATCACTTCTTCCTGTCGCGACAATGAATGCGCCCCATTTTATTGCGTCATCCGGCATGACTTCCGGCACCGGATTGGCCATGGCGAAGATTATGGATTTTTTATTCATTGATCTCACCATCTGCTCGCCTAAGGCATTGGCGACGCTGACGCCGATGAAAACGTCTGCCCCTTTCATCGCATCAGCGAGCGTTCCCTTGACATTATTCCTGTTGGTCAGTTTCGCCAGCTCTGCTTTCGCCGGATTAATTTTAATGTCCAGCCTATCTTTGGAGATTATGCCTTTAGAATCGCAAACTACAATGTCTTTTACGGGAGTGCATAAATCTTTTTCATACCCTATGCACAGAAGCATTTTAGCGATGGCAGTTCCTGCCGCACCTGCTCCGTTGATTACTACTTTTACCTCTGACATCTTTTTTCCGGCTACTTTGCACGCGTTCAAGAGCGCCGCAAGCACGACTATCGCCGTTCCATGCTGATCATCATGAAACACCGGAATCCCGATATTCTGTAATGCTTCTTCTACTTCAAAGCATCGCGGCGCAGAAATGTCTTCAAGATTTATCCCGCCGAAGACCGGCGCGATATTTTTTATTATGTGGATCAATTCTTTGGAATCCTGCGTGGTGACACAGATGGGAAAGGCGTCTATGCCGCCGTATTCTTTAAACAGCACTGCTTTTCCTTCCATGACCGGGATTGCCGCTTCAGCGCCGATGTTTCCTAGTCCAAGAACCGCTGAACCGTCGGAAATGACCGCCACAGAATTCTTTTTTATCGTCAATTCATAGGCCTTATTTTTATCTTTCGCGATCTCTTTACACGGCTGCGCCACTCCCGGAGTGTAAGCCAGCGAAAGATCATGCCTGGTTTTTATGGTTATTTTCGGCACGACGGATAATTTCCCGCCTAATTTTCTGTGCAGTTCAACCGATTCTTCGTAGATGTCCATAGTATGCCTCGTGAGGGAGATTCCCATAACACTCCTTTTAACATGTTTTCGATGATTTTATTTATATATTTATCGTGGCAGAATTTCGGCCCGAACAAAACCGGGCCGGCCCGCGCCAAGATGCGCAATCTACCGAAAGGGTATCCAATATTTTTACGACCCAAAAGTTATTAAAACAGGCAGCCCTTATTGAAAATATGAAAACCTTTGAAGAATTGGGTCTGAAAAAAGAGATACTTCTGGCCTTATCAGCGCTTAAAATCAAAGAGCCTCTTGAAGTTCAGGAGAAGATAATTCCCCTTTCATTAAAAGGCAGAAATGTAGTTTTCACCTCGCAGACCGGAAGCGGAAAGACTCTGGCATATAGCTTGGGTTTTTTAGGGAAATTAGACCGGAAAAAAGGCCTGCAGATGCTGATTATCGTTCCGACGAGAGAATTATGCATCCAGGTCGGAAAGGATTTGACACAATTAGGCGATATTCTTCAGATAAATGTAGGAGTGCTTTACGGCGGAAGAAATATCAAAGGGGATTTCAGAACCATAATGAAAAAAAATCAAATCATCATCGGAACTCCCGGAAGATTGATACAGCATATCAATGATAAAACCATGCGGGTGGGAGAAGTGAAATGCCTGATTTTTGATGAAAGCGACCAGATGTTTGACCAAGGATTTTATGACGATTGCGTGTATATTAAAAAAAGGGCCAGCAGTGATGCGCAAATCCTGCTTTCATCCGCGACCATCAGCGGAAAAGTAGAAAATTTCATGAGGGAAGAAATAAAGGATTATGAATTGCACAAAATAGGGATACAGATCCCAAAAAAGATAATACAAGAGAAACTATTTTGCGCCATTGCTGAAAAAGATGATCTCCTTTTGAAAATATTCTCAAAAAAGAGATTCAATAAAGCTATTATTTTTTGCAATACTAAAATCAGGTCTTATCGCCTGGCAGAATTTCTTGCCAAAAACGGTTTCCGCACCACCTCATTAAACAGCGATTTCGACCAAAAAGAAAGGAACAACCACCTGAATTTATTTAGAGACCAGCCAAAGATAATTTTAGTTGCGACTGATGTGGCCGCAAGAGGTTTGCACATAGAAAAAGTAGACATTATCATAAATTATGATGTTCCAAAACAGGAAGAATTTTACATCCATAGGATCGGAAGGACCGGAAGAAATGATAAGGATGGTTACGCGCTTACTATGGTCTGTCCGGAAGATGAGGAACGGTTTAAGAAGATAGAATTTGATTATAAATTGAGCTGTGAAATGATAGATAAGAATTCCTTTTGAGCCAAAGATAGTTGGCTTCTGACGGATGAGGGCAATTACTTATTTATTGCAACTCTCGCTTTAAAATCTTGTGGGCGCCATTAATCTCTTTGAATTTTTCCGCATTTCCTCCGGGCATATCAGGATGATTTTTTTTAGCTAAATCTCTATATTTTGCATTTATGGCCTCAATATCCATAACTTCCGGTTCGACTCCTAAAACTGTCCGCGCTTCTTTCCGTTTTTCTTCAACATCGCGCTCTTCCGAAAACGCGCTGATAAACTCTTCGATAGTTTTATTGCCCGCAAGCACGGCCTTGACTTCAAGTTCAATTATCTTAAAAACAACATATAAATTTTCCACATGTTTCTTGGCGAGTTTGTAACTTAGATACAGATGGCGGCCGTCAATATACCAGGAAGCTGATGCCGGCGCGTTTCTGAAAGCACTTATCTCTTGTTGAATATCAATGTCATCTTCCTTAAGGCCTATCTTCCTTAAAGTTTCAATGATATTATTTCTATATTGCACTGCTCTGCGATCATAGGAATCTCTAATATAAGGGAGAGCTATTTCGTATCCTTTAATTTGAATTGTAGTCATGGTTTATATCCTTGAGTTATATCTTGGAATAAGTAATAAAGGATTATGTCCTTTGGCATACTATTGAAATTTAATTGCCCATTTATAAAGATTCTGGACGCAGATTTATAAATAAACGGGCATTTTGATAACCTAAATGACAATATTGAGGCAAATATAATATGGGCAGCTTTAAACCAAATAATAAATCAGCTAACAGAAATTATGGCGGATTCCATGATGACCGCCCTAAAAGATTCAGTAGACCTGCTCCCCAATCGCGAGGAATGGATTCTGACCGGTTTGAGCGCCGGGATTCCAGCCCCTCATTTGAAAAAAATATGTTTGCAGTAACCTGCGCAAAATGCGGCGTTCATTGTGAAGTTCCATTTAAACCAACTAATAGAAAGCCAGTGTATTGCAGCGACTGTTTCAGAAAAAATGATAATTACGGGCCAGAACGTGAGCGTTCCGCCCCTTCAAAAAGCGAGCTTGGTGAAATCAACAGAAAATTAGATCGGATAATGAAGGCATTAGATATTGAATGATTCTTTTAGTGTTTGACCGCAAGATGAGGCCTTAGTGTTCGAATATCACGCCAATCATATGTCTAACAGCACTTTCGCTTTCCATCCCTGTTTATCTTTGCTTACCTCAAATTCGTGCATGGTAACTGCTTTTACGTCAACTCTGGGATCGTGGCGGGCAACATCCAGTTTTTCTCCGTAGGCGTTGCATGATAAATTATACGTTCCATCCTTTTCAGTGATGACGATTTCAAATTTGCTGAACAATAACTGCTTATAATCCTTAAAGAACACTAATTCTTCCATAAAATCGAATAATAGGCCGTCCACTTTTTTACTCTCGCCAAGGATTTTAAGTTTTTGTTTTGGCTTGATTTTTGAAACATCTGCCATAGTTTCTTCTACTGCCAGAGCGCATTGGTTGAATAATTCAGGTAAAGTTTCAGCCCGGGCTACAAACAGCACGTCAGCGGTATGATCAAAAAACTTGTGGAAAGCCTTCATAAACCCGCTATAGATTTCTTAGATTAAATACTTTATGGTTATAACACAGTAAGAATTATAGTCAGCAACAGTTTCTAAAATCACCATAAATTTATATAAGGTTTTGGCTTTTAAGCGCCTTATGCCTTACAAACTGGGAACGTACCGGACTCATCAGGGAATAGAATTAGACCTGGACTACCTTACCATGGAAGAAGGGAAATTATTTTTCTGGCTGATGGAAGAATACCAAACCGTAAATTCATGGAGTGATTTTCAGGAGCGGACGGCAACAACGATTAAGGAAGCAGTGATGAAAACTAAACAAAAAATGGATGAAGATGGATTCAAAACCAGATGGGAAGAACACCCGCTTTATCAAGTCCGTTACGACCTTCTGAGAAACGTAGGCATAAGGACCAGAGAATTACGCGGAGAATTATCGCAGATGCGAGATTAAATTTCTTGATTTCAATGACTGTCTTCAAATGACTGCCCAAATCATATAAAATCCTAACGCCAATAAAAACAATCCGATGATTAACCTCATCAATCCCCTATTTTCTTTTCTCCATTTTTCAAGCTTTTTTGATGTGTACCCCGTGTATACCAGCCCGATTATTATAAATAACGGCAATATGAACACCAGATTGTAAAGAAGCAAGGATGGTATCCCCGCGGCATATTGGCCTCTTGAGAGCATCCCCAGTATCGCAAGGTAGGGGGCGCCGGTGCAGGGCAGTTCAACAAAAACTACAAAAATTCCTAAAAAAGCTGCTACCGCCAAGCTGATTACCGGATGTTTGATCTCCATCCTCGCCATCACGGCCGAATATTTCTTGATTCTCCCGGCTGCTCCAGGAATAATCTGCAGTGAGAAACCTTTGCCGTACCAAAAATAATCTTTCACTTCTAACAATCCGGCTATTATCGCCAGTGAAGCCGCAAACCAGTAAAATGGCTTGGCCAAGCCGGCAGTATATGCCAGTGTAAATATTCCTACGCCCATCAGAAAATAAGTGATATAGACGGAAGTTATGTATATTAAACCCGCCAGCAGCATCCTATTTCTATTTTTAAAAACTTTAGTCATGTAAGCAAGTAGAAATATCAAAACGCCAAAAACGCAGGGATTGATGCTGTCAGCTAATGCTGCCGCGATGATTATCCCCAGAGTAAGATTCTCAACCATGAATTATGAATTATTCCGCTGTAAAGCTGTTCTGCCACGGGGTATTAATCGATATTAAAGGCATATCAATAACATCCGTCCGGAAGGGGCGTGTCTGTGCCAAGATGTTTGTTCGGCTCGTAAAATTGATCAATCTCCTGCCTTATTTCGCAGATACTTTTGCTCTGCTCATGCATCTGCCTTGCTTTTTTAGCGATATCAAGGCAAACTGAACAAGTTACGCCGTGCTTGTCAAAAGTCCCGTCGTCGCGCCAAAAACAATGCCTGGCATGTTTGTGCCCGTCATATTTACAGCCGCAATAACAAGGTACCTGTTCCAGCAAAGCGGCCCCTTCCGCAGTTTTAGCCCATTCATATATCTCTCTTTTTTCTCCGGTAACGAAAGAAGGCACTTGATCTTTTGCAGTTCCAGATTGAACAAAAAAATACGCAATAACGCCGACGAAAAGCAATATCACTGCCACCGCGATTATTTTTTGTTTTCCCATTTTAGTTCCATATTAAAAAAATTCCACGACATAAAATAAAAATATGGCCAGCAAACTAGCTAAAACACCATACCATGCTAATTTACTGTCGAGTACGCCGGCAACAGAACGTTTATTCCGCATCAATAGGCCCATGATAACAAATGTCAAAAACATAATTACTGCTTTGCCGACCCAATGATGGCCAAATCCACTTTTAAGCAAATTCTTAAACGGTTCTGCCAGCTCTGCTGCTATCACCAAGATTACCAGCATCCAAGCGCTGGCTGCAGCTCCAAAATGAAAATTAAATTTTTTCATCATGCCAACGCCCCCATTTTGACTATTCTTCCCATTACCCCTAAAAGCGCAGATAGTATAAGGGCCAAGACCCACCATTTTTTACTTTCTTTTGTTTTGCCGGAATAGACCAAAGCAGCAGCAACAGTAGTGATTATCGGAAGCAGCAGACCCCAGTGTTCTTTAGTTTCCATCACCACGGAATGCGCCCAGGGCCAGGAGCCGGCTTTGACCAGGGTTTTTGTAGCCGGATAGAAAGTTAAATACAATTTTCCGGAAGGAAATAACAAGGCCCAGCTCAGCGCTGCTATTGCCGCGGAAAGAGGCTTAAGCCAGCGTGGTTTTTTATCTAGGTATAACAGGACAATTATTGAAAACGTTATCAGGGCTAAACCGATTATAAGATGCGCAAATAAAACTAAATCTCTCATGATTGCCTCTTTTTATGTTTAGATTATCTATGAAGAGTGGATATATAAATCTTTTTATTTGCGGAGGGATTTAGTTGCGGCCGGAACGACGTCAAAGAAACAAGCGTGGAGAAAACAGATCTTAGTAAAAATCATGTAACAAAAATGTGCTAAGTATATGCGGGCCTATCCTCGTCTTAAAAGACGAGGCTTTACGGCTCGCAATTATATCGCACATTTTTGGAACAAGAAAGTCAAGACTTTCTGTCCAGAAATAAGTTTGCTTATTTCTTGAACAGAAAATTTCGCTCTAAAGTCCTAAGAATTGCACGGCAATTCTGGGACGCCAGTGAAGTAGTTTCTTCACTGTGCGAGCGGGGCTTTAGACCCCGCGAAATTTTCTTGTAAAATCTGATGAAATTAACACCCTCCCCGGGCTAAAGCCCCGCATTATCAACCATCTCTTTGATTTCTTTTTCAACTTCTTCAGCTTCCTCCGGGCTTACTTCTGGGAAAAACTGCGAAATCATGGTGGGTTTCATGCCCACAATTTTTACCCTGCCATTTTCTTCCAAAATATTGATTTTGCAGGGCATACAAAGAGATATTAGCCTATTTTTGTTTAAGAATTGATTTGCATATTTTCCCGAACAAATTTCAATAATCTTCAATGGTTTTTGATTGAATCCTTTGGCTGCTAATCTTTCTTTAACATCATAAATCTGAAACAAAGCCCAGCCTTTTTTATCTACTGCTTTCAAGACGGATACAACAGTTTCATCAAAAGTCTTTTTTGTTTCAACGATATATGCAAAATCTTCTATTTTCATTTTCTCACCAGTTCCTTTTTCATTTTGCCAAAAGGCTTCGCCTTTGACATCCCATAAATGTCATTTATTAGGACTTCATATCGCTTCTTGCTGATATCTCCTGAAGCATATCTTTTTTTGAGAATTGACCCTGCGTCGTCTTCTCTTTTAGTGCTCTGTGCTGAATTGATGAGGGTTATGACTAACCAGATTATGACTCCCAAGAACAACAACATGAAAATGAATCCGAACCCCATCCCAAATCCCATCATGCCGTAGCCACCCCTTCCGAAGCTTCCAAACAAAAGAAGTAATATAACAGCGACAAATATCCAGACCCATGCATTTTTATTGTTTTCCATAAAATCACCCATCACCTTTCATTGATTTTTTCTCAGTTTTTCAGCCAAAACTTCTCTTATAATATCAAATGCCTTGTTGATTTTTGGGTTTGTAAGTTGGTAATAGACATTTTTTCCTTTTCTATCCGAAATAACAATCCCTTTAGATTTCATAATGGATAAATGCTGGGAAATATTGGCTTGGCTCAATTTTGTTTTTTCAATTAATTCTGTTACTGACATTTCTTTATCTCTCAGAAGGTCCAATATTTCTAATCTCGTGGGATTCGAGAATACCTTACACGTTCGGGCATGAATTTTATACAATTCTTCCATATTAACATATTAGAATAAACTAATATTTAAATACCTTTCGGCGTGTTTCAATTTGACGGCGGCCCAAAATAATGTCTGCCTTTGGCAGTAATTGATATTATTTTAATAATAAAATAAACAACTTCACTCCACTACCGCTTTTATCCTTCTGACGCCGGCGGAACTGGCTTCCTCTTTGATTATCTTGAATTTCCCCAGCTCTTTGGTATTTTTGACGTGCGGCCCGCCGCAGAATTCCTTAGAATAATCGCCCAGAAGATACACGGAAACTTTATCAGGATATTTCTGCCCGAATTCCATCTGCGCGCCTAATTTTATTGCCTCTTTCTGGGGCAGTTCCTTACGGACCACCGGCAATCCCAATTTTATAACCCGGTTAACTTCGTCTTCTACTTTCTTAATTTCATCGGGAGCTAATTTCCGGTCAAAACTAAAATCAAACCGCAAACGTTCCGTAGTGATGTTGCTGCCGCGCTGTTTGATATTCGGATCAATCATTCTTCGCAGCGCTTCATTCAATAGATGTGTGGCCGTATGCAGTTTGGTAGTCTCTGAGGTAATGTCCGCCAACCCGCCCTTGAACTTCTGCTCTGCTCCTTTTCGCGATAATTCCTGGTGCTTCTGAAATTCCGCTAAAAATGTTTCCACGTCCACTTTAATTTTCTTTTCATCAGCCAGTTCTTCAGTGATCTCTAATGGAAATCCATAACTCTGGAATAATAAGAAGGTATCTTTGCCGCTGATATCTCCCCGTGAAGCCATCTTTTCAAATTCACGCAGGCCTTTCTCCAAGGTCTTCTCAAACTTCTCTTCTTCTTTTCGCAGTTCTTCAACTATTTTAAGCTTATTTTCGGTTAATTCAGTATAATAACCACCATACTCTTTCACAATTATTTCTGCCAATGAAGACAAGGAATTATCCTGCAATCCGACCTGCTTCGCATATCTTACCGCTCTTCGGATTAATCTGCGCAGAACATAACCCCGGTCTAAATTTGAAGGAATTACCGCATTGTGATCTCCAAGAATAAAGGTTGCCGCTCTTACATGATCGGCAATGATACGCATTTCTTTCATATGATCTTTATACTTCTTTCCGCTCAGCTGTTCAATCTTCCTGATGACCGGCTGAAACAAATCAGTTTCGTAGGCGCTTTTTTTGCCGTTAAGCACGGCAAGAGTTCTTTCAAAACCCATCCCGGTATCAACGTTCTTTTGTTTCAAGGGGATGACCGAACCGCTTTTGGTCTTATTATACTGCATGAACACGTCATTCCATATTTCCACCCATCGCCCATCTTTAGGATTAAATTTTGCGGGCGGGCTTTCTTCGCCGGTCCAGTAAAAAATCTCCGTGGAAGGGCCGCAAGGCCCTGATTCCCCGGCAATCCAGAAATTATCCTTGCCTAAGAAAGCTATCCTTGATTCCTGAACGCCTAAACTTTTCCATATCTCATAAGATTCTGTATCGCGGGGAACAGTTTTATCTCCTTCATAAACAGTAAATGCCAACTTATTTAAGGGGATATTAAGCCATTTTTTCCCAGTCAAAAAATCAAAACTCCACTTGATGGTTTCCTCTTTGAAATAATCTCCTAATGACCAGTTGCCAAGCATCTGAAAGAAAGTATGGTGCGTGTTATCTCCGATGTTTTCAAAATCTACTGTTCGGAGGCATTTCTGAATATTTACCAAACGTTTTCCCAGCGGATGCGGCTGGCCGGAAAGATAAGGCACTAATGGCTGCATTCCCGCGGTGTTGAAGAGAACTGAAGGGTCGTCTTTAGGCACTAATGAAGCAGAAGGGATGACGGCGTGCCCTTTAATCTTAAAAAAATCCAGATATTTGCCGCGAAGTTCGTTTGCTTCCATGGTGTCATGAAATCAGGATAACGGAATAAGTGCGTATTTATATGCTTTTATGTCGCGCAATTCATTTAGCCGCAAAAGGCGGAGCAAACGTCAGAATCCCTTGGCAGGTTGCAGCTGAAGGAAAAGGCTACATGGAAGACCGCAGACCCTGCGCGAACATCAATCCATATGCTGTTTTAGCTAAAATAATAGAAACAGTGATGGAAGGATAAATTCAGAAATCGCTTGACTTTTTTTCTTTGTTCTTTTATTTTATTATCTCTTTTTCTTTTATTATCTCTGCAACAGTTTCAAAATCTTTCTTCATCTGCATGAACATTTCCGGATTCCTGCCGGAATACAAATAATTCGCCGGATGGATTACCGGCACTATTTTTCGCCCCCCGGTTTCAAATACTCTTCCCCTCAATGCAGTAATCCCTTTTTTTCCCAAAATTCTTTCCGTAGCAAAATTGCCGATAGTGACAATCACTTTCGGCTGCATTATTTCAATCAGCTTATCTAACCTATTTCCGCAATTTTCCACTTCCTCTTTTGCCGGATTCCGATTATTTTCCGGACGGCATAAGATGGTGTTAGTGATGAAAACATCTTCCCTTGACAATCCAGCAGCAATCAACAGTTCGTTTAACACCCGCCCGGACATCCCGCAGAAAGGAATCCCCAGCTTATCTTCATTTGCTCCCGGAGCTTCGCCAATTAACAAGATTTCTGCCTGTTGATTGCCCGCGCCAAACACCACCTGCGTCCTAGACTGGCATAACGCCGGACATTTAGCGCAGGAAGAATATTCCTGCCGTAATTGATCAAAAGTCATAGAAAAATAGAAAATAACCAGTTATTAATTAATTTGCGGTGATTCATTTGCGAGATGAAAAAAAATCGTGCTATCCCCAGATCATTTCTTCTTGTATTCAGTATAGCCGGTCTTGCCGCAGACCATCCGGTCTCCGTGATTAGCCATGAAATCTCCCGGAGCTTTAGGAGAAAACTTATTTTTTCGCACTAATTTATCTCCTTGAACTTCATATAATTTCCAGAGCTGACTGCCCGGTTTACCTTTCTTTGCCCCGCCTTTTGCGGCCGGTTTTCCTTTTTGTGGAGCTGCCATGTTTATTGTTCACCTTTTTCATTTAATTTATTTTCAAGCCCCTTTTTCTGTTCTTCTTTTTTTGCTTGAGAAACCATTAAAAATCCATAACTAGAAAGAACTACACTAAAAATGCCGCTCATGACGATGTGGTTGTTCATTGATCTTGGAATTTCTACTTGTGGTTGAGATCCATTTTGCTGACTTTCTAGAATATTATAATACATTATTGTTCCAGCGGCACTAGTTACAGCTCCTGCAATCCCAACATATCCCATTAAACTATAAACCGTAGATAGTTTCATTAATAACTCATTCCTTTTTTGCCGCTTCTTTGGCTTTTTTCTTCTCTTCTGCAGCGGCTTTAATCTCTTCCGCCATTTTCTTTTTCTCTTGCGGAGTCCTGCGTTCGGTTTTCTTCCGCCCTTCTGCAGAATTGTACACGACGCCTTCAAACTTCGCTTCATGCTTGCTGTACGTAGTATAAATATGGCGAAGCACTACCTTGCCTACGTCGGTCTTCAACTGTTTAGCTAATTCTTCGCTAATCTGCGCATTGCTGGGAGTAGAGCCTTCAAATTTAACTGTTCCTTTCACTTCCATTCTTTCCTGCAAGACATTATCTTTTTTCTCAGTAAGCGTTAGTTCCATATTCCTCACCTTATCTTAATGGCGTATTCGCCTTTCATTTTAATGCCGATTTTTTCCGCTATCATGGATTTTGCGGCGTCAACAACATATAATCTTCCCTGCCAGCTACTGGTGAAACTGCTTGAACTGCAGGAAGGACAAGTATCCCCGTCAACAAATAATTTACAGCGTTTGCATGCTTCTTTTTTCGCCATGTTATTGTTCCCCTGGTGATTGTTCTGCGGACAATCTTATTTTTTTCGTGCTCTCAAAAGTCACTTTATACTTCAAGGTATCGTCTAATAATACATACTCAAGAGTTAATTCAAATTCGCCCTTTTTACTTGTATTGTTGAGGGTAAAATGATTTATATACTCAAAACCATCATTATTTTCTCCATAAACTCTAAACACCATTCTCGAGGCCGCCATCTCCTTGAGGTCATCGTAACCAGTGCCTTGCAAAGCAGAACAAATATCTATGTCGGGCATTTTTCCTTCGTAACGTTCTACCGTCAATGAAGTAATGTTATTTCTTTTACGGTATGAAGTATTTGCTAATTCCCTGAGCCGTGCGGATGGAGTCTGTTTTTCAGCGTCTGAGTTTAAAAGATTAAAATGGTTTAATAGCAATAAGTCCACTGGATCCCGTTCCCGGTTACCTTGGTCAGCCATGATTATTCCTTCTCCTCTTTCTTATTTCCCTTATTTCCCTTATTTCCCTTAGTTTCTTTAGTTTCTTTGGTTTCTTTAGTTTCCTTAGTTTCCTTAGTTTCTTTAGCAGCCGCAGCCGGCTGTTCCAGCCATTCCATTTTGCCTAATCCTTCTTGACGCATAGTCAGCCCGATTTTAGGATTATGCACATCTTTGTAACTGACCGCGATTATTCTGGCTTTGCACTTATCTCCTACTTTCAATGTCTGGCCGGTTTTCTTCCCCTGCAAAACTTTCTCTTTGCTGAAGGAAACATAATCATCCATGCTCTGAGATATGTGCACCATGCCTTCCGCACCGCCCATGTCGATAAATGCGCCGAAATCAGTGATGTCGCGCACGGTCCCACAAACCAATTCATTCAATTCCGGCCTGAAGGTTAACAGCTCAAATTCAGCTTCATAATAAGCAGCGCCATCTCCGGCTACGATAACCCCTTCCTTTACTTCGCCGACATCAATCACATTGACTACCAAACCCAGTTCCTTGGAAACAAAATTGTCATAGCTTACTTGGATGTTCTTCAGCACCGCTTCTTTCTTGCTTAGATTGAACGCTTTTGGCGGTACCCTGATGTGATCCGTTACCTTGACTTTGTAGAACATTATGCAATATCCTCCATATACAGGAATGGTACTTTATTTTGGGCTTCAATTTATAAAGGTTGCGGAAATTTTCCTTCAAAAAATTTCGCAACCTCAGAAACTTTGTTTCTCGAAGGTTTCTAAAAATCTTCAGGAGATTTTAAAACATAAAAACCCAAACGGGGTTTTTAGTTCAGAAAGCTTTTGCTTTCTTAAACTCCAAAGGCGAACCGTTGCAGGGTTACGGCTAGGTTTTCGTTTTACTGAACATAATGTTTATATATTTAGCAGCCCCTTCTTCTCCCATGGATTTACGCGAACTTAAGAAAGAGGTCCACTCCCTGCCAAACTTTTCTGAACATCTGCAGAAATTCCAGCAGAATTGGATAAAGCCCGTCAGAACCAATACCAATAAACAACTCCCTTTCCTGCAAAATATTTCTGAAGAAAAAAAACAGAAGATTAACGATACGTTATACGCAGTCCAGAAAACAGTCAAAGAATTGGAATACGCGCAGGTATTGAATCAGAAATTGCAGGAATATTCCCGGCACCTGATTGAATTGAAATTGACCACGCTCAATGGTGATAAGGCAAAAGCTAACTATCTTACCAATCTCCTGCTGCATGACGAGTTTGTAAACACCCCGCACCTCATTGAAGAGATAAAGTCTTTGGAAAAAAACCTCAAATCACTTTCTTACAAATATCATCACGCCAATAGTCTGATCCAAAAAGAAGCTCCGCTGGATGAAGCGGTGCATTTCCTGCATTTGCCGCACCAGGAACATCTGCAAAAACTTCTCCAGACCGCAAAAAGACAAAAGATGTTGATTAAAAACTTGGGGGAACATTTTATTGCTCTCGCTAAAGAGACGAGGAGGAAAAAATGAGCTTTATTAATATGGATCTGATAATAGGGATCTCAGGCGTGATTTTTATTCTTACCGCATTCATATTAGACGAATTCTATAAAAGATTTAACTCCGAGACGGTGCTTTATAATCTCCTCAATATCGCCGGCTCCGGCCTGTTGATGTATTATGCGTACTCTCTTCAGAGCTGGCCGTTTGTTTTCCTGAATGCGGTCTGGATGGCAGTAGCGATGATAAAGATAGTAAGAATTGTCCAGCGTTAACGCGTAGCAGTGCGAAAACTAAAATTACCTGCAGGAACATTATCGCTGAGCTTTTTCTCAAACCTTGCCCGTATAATACTTTTTTTCTCTTCCACTAATTTTTCATCTACAGAAAAATAGGTAACTACCTGAAACTCTAAAGGCCGGGCAAGACTTACCGGTTCCCGCAGCAGTTTGAAATGATAATCCGCATACCCATCGAAATTGAATTGTATTTTTAGATAACTCTCTGCAGCTTTTACTGCCTCCGTCTTGCGCAATACGTCCCTCATCTGGACTCCTAGGACATAGCTGCCATCAGATTTAGGCACCAGGACATTTTTCTTTACTATTTCAGTATCGAAAGGATGCCCTGCCATTTTCACTAATTCCTGCCCCAGATCTATCTCTAAAAGCTGCTCCAGTTCTCCGACTGCAACAAACCTATCCCCTTGCTCTTCCCAAGTATGGTTCTGGAAAGCGTAAATGCCTATGCGATGTCCAATCAGCCGAGTATGTCGTATTGATAGTGAAAATTGTTCTTGAAGCGAAAGGCCTTCCGCCGCCATTTTTCTGAGAGAAGGTGAAGACTCACAATCAGAAATAACCTGCCGATAATACTCTCGGTTATCTGCCCACCGTTCGTTAGGATAATACGCCCCGGACCATAATTTTATCATATCATAAGAAATAACATCAATCTATTTAATTTTTTCTTTAATCTGTTTAATCTTTATTTTCTCACCGGCACTATCATCAGCAATGGGCGCAGTAATATGTAAGAGGTAATCTCTGATATATCTTCATCCCGCTGATGCAGGCGCTCTATGTAAAGCCCATCTTTTCCGCTGATGACTGCGGTGTCATAAATTATCCGCCCTTCTTTGGTCCTGCCAGCTACATAAGCCATGCATTTCAATCCGCCCCTGAAAGATATCTCAGCGCGTTCAACTATTTTTAGTGGAACGGCCAATGGTTCTTCAATTATCGGTAAATCGTCTATTCCCATAATGGTTGCCCCCGTATTCGCAATATCTCCTGATCTGACAAATATCACATTTAGGATTTCGCGGGGCGCAAATACTCTGTCCATGCCCGACCAGCAGCCGATTAACATTAATCCATAAAATTTTTGGGATTAATTTTTTCAACGCTTCTTCCGTCTCTTCCGGATGAACAGTTTTCGCCCAACCCAGCCTATTTGAAATCCTGTGCACATGGACATCTACCGCGATGGCCGGCTTCTTGAAAGTATATGCCAGCACGCAATTGGCGGTTTTTCTCCCCACGCCGGGAAGCGAGACTAATTCTTCAAAATTATCTGGAATGCCCCCGCCATACCTTTCTAAGACCATTTTACTTAATCTCTTTACATTCCGCGCTTTCACTTTATAAAATCCGATGCCATACAGCTTACTTTCTAACTCTCGGACATCCATTTTAACGAAATCGTCAGGGAGGGGATATTTCGCAAATAATCTTTTTACGATAGGTATAGTGGTGGAATCTTTAGTGCGGGAGCTTAACAGGGCCATCACCAGCATCTGAAACGGCGTATAATGTTTCAATTCTTCCAGCATAGTCGGTGTATGTGTTTTTTCAAGCAGATAAAACACTGTTTTTATTTCTTTGACTAAAACCATATCATAAAGAAGTTATGCACACTTTAATATTGTTTGGGAACATTTATATAATTCCAAATCTTATTTTAAAAATATGAACATTCAACTGCCCGGCTATGAAACCGCATTTGAAAATGAAGTTTACTTAAGAGATAGTGGACCGGTCAGCGGAAATTCAGCAAGCTTAAAAGAGGTCTTACTGCTCCGCCGTTATACTCACCCCAGTGAAGAACAGGTAGAAAAATATTTTATTAAAACAGTCAATAATTTAGCCTCACGAAGAGTGCGTTCTGATAAATCTTCTTTCGTGGAAACAATTATTGAAAAATCACTGCTGCCGGAAACACGCCGGCATTTAGGGACAGAAAAATGCCGGGAATGTCTTAGCATGATTAAGGCACTGTCTTTAGGACTTAAAGTAGAAGACGAGAAAAAACTGCCGCGATATCTGGAAGCGCTTTACGGGATTGTTCCTGTTTATCTTCTTGAAGAGAACTTAGCTGCCGGCTGCATCACTGATGGAAAATGGTACGAAATGATATTGAATTTTCCTTGCTAGTGGAATTAGAAGACGGAGCTTTTCCGCACTATTACAAGAGAAAGATACAATCTATGGGTGTCGTGGACCTGCACACGTTAGAAAGTATGGTGGAGATACTTAAATGTAATTTTCATATGCCCGAGCGAGTAAACGCTCTTCAAGACATTTCTCACCAAAAATTAGAGACTGCAGCAATCGCGCCGCTACGCAGTTATTCTAAAGAGCTGAATGACTTGAGCGCCAAACATCTGGCAGAAGCGGGTAAAACTGCTAAACCAGAAACGGCAGAAAGATTTAAAGCAGGTAATAAAATGGTTAAATCAGAAACGACAGAAAGAATGCCGCCATCAATAGAAAAAAAAGCACGGCCATTATTCGCTCTGGACCATTTAAAAAAAATGTTAAACCAGAAAAACCTAATTGATCACAGTTAAATCTTATCAGTTCTAAATCTTTGATTACAGTTGGATATTATCAGTTCTAAATCTTATCTGTTCTAAATGGGAACTTCTTAAATAAAGACCAACACTGATCCCAAGACCAAAATTGTCCCTCTTACGCAGAAGGATAATACCTTTTCATAATGCTTTTTCCAGCGTTGCCTTTTCAGGTCAGAAGAACCTTCCTGGCCTTCCACCGTATGCTTAAGCAGTGAAGTCAAAAGATTGAACAGTGCGGCCACGCCGATGAAAATCAGCATGGCTGCTGCGCTGTAGTACAGCATAAGCGGAAACACGATGCTGCGCATGAAATCGCCTGCAAACAGATCTCTCAGCAGATAAAACGAGCTGCCCACGCCGGCAAGAGTAAACATGGCGCCGAGTAAACCAGTAACCAGAATGCCTGCCGGTGAAAGAACATAAGCCAGAACCTGTTTTACATGATTTCGTAGATTATGCGGCATGACCAATTCCCAGGCGGTGAAGAAGGACTGGACACCGGCAAGACCGAACAGCATCGCTGCTATGCCCACGCTTTTATAGAACAGATAATGCAGCTGCGAATTATAGAAAGATGAAAACATGCCCAGACCAAATAAGAGGTAAGCTATAAAAATTCCGGCAATATAATAGGTGCTGACTTTGATAATCTCTTCTTTGCTCTTGGTGGCGGAAAGGATGGCCAAGAACAGCAGCATTAAAGCTACCATGCCGGGCGTAAACATATTGCGCAATGCATCGCCGGTTATCAAAGAAAAATTCAAGGTGCTGAGAATATTGGGGGTCTCTCCTTCTCCTAAAATGCCAACGGCCTGCTGCTCGGGAGATAACGAAGGACAGTTCGGATCGGAATTGTCTTTAACCCGCTCTTCAAGCAGGGAAGTGATGGCTTTGGAACCAACCAAATAATTTCCTTTCATGAACATTACTGGAATCGAACGCGATTTTTTCTCGATACCGTAAGCATCGTAATACTGCTGCAACAGCTCAAAATTCTGAAAATTATGATATACTTCATATTTTTGTATCTGCAGATGCGGATAAGCCCGTTCCAATCCAAAAATGGTCGCCTCAGTGGCGGTGCAGTCTTCACATTCCTGCCCGTAGAAATAATATACGCAGTCGTTTTCTACTTCCTGAGCTAACGCAAAAGGAATAAGTAGTAGAGCAACCAATAATAAAATTATTTTTGACATATTCACCACTTTTATATACGTAATTATACATCTAAGGCATAATGGTTTTATAAAGCTTTTTGTTGACAAAGATAAATAATTCATAAAATATAAAAGCTAAAGGCTGAATACGATTAAATATGAAATATACTGCGCTTGCCTTATCGGCTTTTCTTGCTGGTTGCGGTGCTTCCGTGCCTTCCGCACCGGTTTATCCTTCTACTGAAGAACGGATACCTTGCGCTCCGGAACGGACGCTGCAGGATGAAATAAATAGTGTCTATGTGACATTATCAACTAGAGACGTAAGTAGCCAGATAATTACTTATGGAGATTTTTCACACTTTTTTGAAGTTAGAGCAGATACTAATGTTGATGTAAATTTTTGCGCATATGATAATTCTTGCGGATTAAGATTTGACTTATATCATGGAAATTCTTTCCTTGGGGAACCTGGCGATACGTCCTTTCGATTCAAAGATGGTGCGCCTTTTACAAGTTTAAATTCGGTCACAATTTGCCGATACAACGGCAGGGTTCAGGAAGAAGTATGTGAACCACTTTCAAATACAAAAAACATTGATTTTCTCCACGAAATGTATGGTGCATTGATTCAAACAACCATGAATTACTTCAACAATCGAAAAGATCTCGTTTTGGAAAAAAAACTCATGGACGCATACGATACCATACGTTTAAATGAGGGATATTAATGGTTATTGAATTAACCGAAGAAAACTTCCAGAAGGAAGTTCTAGAATCAAAGCTTCCAATCATTGTAGATTTCTGGGCTTCCTGGTGCGGCCCCTGCCGGATGTTAGCTCCCGTATTTGAAGAAACCAGCAAGGAATATGCTGATAAATTAAAATTTGCCAAGATTTCCACGGAAGATCATCCGAATATCGCTTCAGAACTTATGGTTGCAGGGATACCCTGCATGATCCTATTTAATCATGGAAAAGAAGCAGGAAGAATTGTAGGCTTCATGATGAAACCGCAGCTGAAACAGAAAATAAACGCGGTTTTAGATAAGCTATAAACCATATCATAAAATAACCCCCTAATGAAAAAAATACTTCTGGCTTCCGGACTTTTAAGCATTATTTTTTCTGCGGCTGAGGCGACGGGAGAAGTAGTACTTTCTCCGCCTGATGTAAGAACCGTGTGCGGCAAATGGATCGGCGAGGTCCAAATATGTGAAGAATATTACGATGATAAAAAGACTTCTGGCATAACCCAGCGGTACCGCGACAAATTTATGCGGATTGATTTAGTAAGATATGCTTCTGACGGGACTAATTTTAACGAAGCGGTAAGCTTTGCGTATGATGACCATAGCCGCGTTGATGAAATGAATTATTTTCTTGCAGGAAAACTGCATATGCAATACTTCTGCCGTTGGAGCGACCGCGGAATAAAAATAAAAGAAATGGTTTATAATAATAAAGAGAAACCGCTGTATGAAGCTTACGACAATAATGAAGACGGACGCATGGAAATGATCACCAGATCACACTATGGCAGGAAAGGAAAACTTGTAGAAAGAACATTAGATAAGGACGGCGACGGGATAATTGATGCAGTATGGGATTTAGAAAAATGGGAATGGGTCCAAAGGCCAGCAAGTTCAGCTAAAAAGGTTTATATAAAAGGTTATTAATAAGGGAAGATAGATATTAATCTGACCATATGAAACTTATAGCCCAGGGGGCAGAAGCTAAATTGTACAGGGAAAATACCGCCATCATCAAAGAACGCCTTAGCAAAGCTTATCGGTATCCGGAATTAGATGAGACTTTGCGCAAATTCCGGACGCGGCGGGAAGCTAAAGTGCTGCAAAAATTAGAAGAGATGAATTTTCCCGCGCCGCATTTACGGGAATTCTCTGACAAGCGCATGTCTATCGTCATGGATTTTGTCCCGGGAGAAACGCTAAAAGATGTCCTTAGGCAGAAAGAAGAAGATTTCCAACATTTAGCTGTAAAAATTGGCGAGAGAATCGGGCAGCTGCATCAGGCTGATATCATCCACAGCGATCTGACCACTTCTAACATGATTAAGCACCAAGAGACCGGAGAAATAAATTTTATCGATTTCGGGCTGTCGTTATTTTCTGAAAAAGTGGAAGATAAAGCGGTGGACCTGTTTTTATTGGATCGTACTTTGGAGACCACCCAT